>DAITAE010000725.1:0-2138 GCA_036824445.1 Streptosporangiaceae bacterium
CCATGTACTCCTGGGTGCCGGCGAAGCTCGACGACAGCGACTGGTAGAACGGGTTCGCGAGGATCTGGGCGGCCCTGTCGGGGTCGGAGTGCGCCTCGACGATCTCGTCGAAGGTGCGTTTCATGTCGAGCATCATGGCGTGCAGGCTGCCGCCCGCATCGCCATGACCGTCGGGCAGCGGCACCACCCGCGGGGTGTTGTCGAGCGATGTCAGGCCCATTGACTGGGCCAGCCGGCGCGCCGGGTCCACCGTCAGCACCACCACGTGCCGGCCGCGCTCGGCGGCCCTGAGCCCGAGCGCGGCCGCCGTGGTCGTTTTGCCCACCCCGCCGGAACCGCAGCAGACGATGATCCGGGTGCGCGGGTCGTCGAGCAGGCGGTCCACCTCTAGCCGCCGCGGGCGCAACTCCACCTCGCCGAGCGCGTCGCCCGCTGCCGCTGTCTCACGTGGCGTCATCCCTACGCCGCTCCCTGCTCCCGCAGGGCGCCGGCGAGCCGGTACAGCCCGGCCAGGTCCATCCCGTCGGTGATCAGCGGCAGCTCGTAGCACGGCTGGCCAATACCGGCCAGCAGCTCCCGCTCCTCGCGCTGGGCGAGCGCTTCCCTGGCACGCTCGGTGAGCTCGGCCGCCAGGCTCCCGGCCAGGTCGATGTTCCCGCCCGGCCCCGCGCCGTCCTCGATCCCGGCCGCTTTCAGCCCGAGGGCCAGTTCGTGCACGTCAAGCCGGCCGGCCGCGGCGGCGGCCAGCTGGTCATCGGTAAGTCCCACCCGGCGCACCATGTTGATCATGATGCCGCCCAGCTGCAGCCCGTCCGGGGACAGGCCACGCAGCTCGGCGACGCCGTCCAGGGTCTCCTGCACCGGCATCTCCTCTAGCACGGTCACGAAGTGGACGGCGGTTTGCGGAGACCGGATGACGCTCTGCACGGTGTCGGCGTGGCCACGGATCGGGCCCACCTTGGCCAGCCCGGAGACCTCCGTGGCGACGTTGAGGAAGCGGGCGATCCGGCCGGTCGGCGGCGCATCCATGACCACCGCGTTGTACACCCGCCGCCGTCCCACCCGCCGCCGGGTGGCCTCGGCGGCCTTGCCAGTCAGCAGCACGTCCCGCAGCCCGGGGGCGATCGTGGTCACGAAGTCGACGACGCCGAGCCGGTTGAGCGCGCGTCCCGCGTGCGGGAGGTTGTAGAACGTCTCCAGGTACTCGACCAGCGCGGACTCGGGATCGGCGGCGAGCCCGTAGACCTCGCCACCGGCCCGCCCTGGCGTACCGGGCGCCACGGCGACCTTGCGCTCCCCCTCGGGCAGCGGCGGGCAGTCGAAGAGCTGGGCGATTCCCTGCCGCCCCTCCACCTCCATGAGCAGCACCTTGCCGCCCGCGGATGCCAGCGCGAGCGCGAGCGCGGCGGCCACGGTGGTCTTGCCCGTTCCCCCCTTGCCGGTGACGACGTGCAGCCGCACGCCCTCCCAGTCGGTGTCCCGAGCACTCACGACTAGGAGGCTATCTCCGTCCGGAGGCTGGTCTGCCCAGGCCGGGACGGGCACGGCGGGCCAGCGGGTGCCTGCGAATTGTCACTAGCCGATTTGTCACTAGGCTGGGGGAGGAGTGGCCGGGCGCGTCACCTGAAAGGGGTGTTCCCGATGACGGTCCTCGCAATAGTGCTGGTAATTCTCGTGATCCTCCTTGTGGCCGGGGCGGTGGTGGCGGGCCGCTCGCTGAAGATTGTGCAGCAGTACGAGCAGGCCCTGATCTTCCGGTTCGGCAAGGTGCTGCCCGGGACCCGGGGTCCCGGGCTCACCGTCATCCGGCCCGTTGGCGACCGGCTGCAGAAGGTCAACATGCAGATCGTCGCCATGGCCGTCCCCGCCCAGGAGGGCATCACCAGGGACAACGTGACCGTCCGGGTGGACGCCGTCGTGTACTTCCGGGTGGTGGACCCGATCAAGGCGATCGTGAACGTGCAGAACTACATGTTCGCCGTCTCCCAGCAGGCGCAGACCTCGCTCCGCCAGATCATCGGCCAGTCCGAGATGGACCAGCTGCTGTCGGAGCGGGACTCGGTCAACCGTGAGCTGCGCCGGGTCATCGACGAGCCGACCGAGGGGCCGTGGGGGATCCGGGTCGAGCGGGTGGAGAT
>DAITAE010000220.1:0-2258 GCA_036824445.1 Streptosporangiaceae bacterium
GCCATGCCCTCGATGCCGGCCTCGCCCCTGGTGGCGAGCACGTAGGCAACGTGCTTGCCCTGCCCGGTCCAGCGGGCGACCGCGGCGGCGGCGCCGTACTCCAGGTCGTCCGGGTGGGCGACCACGGCGACGGCGCGCTCCCAGTCCTCCGGCATCGGCTCCATCATGTCTCCCTCGTCGGCGGTCACCCGGCATGTCCGGTCCCAGGCTCCCATGTCCTTTCCCGCCCTTGCCACGCGGCCCCGGCCCCCGGCCTGGTCAGCCGTTCGGATCGCTGCCCTCCCGCGGGCAGGAAACCGAACCACTCGCGGGAGCAGCGGGGGCCGCCGCCGCTCGAATGCTGCGGGCGAGCGCACAGTAGGTACCGGGACTAAGCTCGGTGTCTCCCACCCCGTGGCGTGCGGGGCGGCGGCAACGACCCAACGATGAGGAAGCCCGCACCATGCGCTGGTCACAGATGCACATCCCGACCCTGCGGGAGGACCCGGCGGACGCGGGGGTGCCGAGTCACCGGCTGCTGCTCCGCGCGGGGTACATCCGGCAGCTGGCGGCGGGGCACTACTCGCTGCTGCCGCTCGCCGTGCGGGTGCGGGCCAAGGTCATCGGGATCATCCGGGAGGAGATGGACCGGATCGGGGCGCAGGAACTGCTGGTGCCCATCATGCATCCGGCGGAGATCTGGCAGCGCAGCGGCCGCTGGGACACCATGGCGGACGTCATGTTCCGGCTGACGGATCACAAGGGAGCCGTGGACGTCCTCAGCGTGACGAACGAAGAGGTCTTCACGGTCCTGGCCCAGGAGCTGAACTCCCACAAGCAGCTTCCCCAGGCCTGGTACCAGTTCCAGACCAAGCTCCGGGACGAGCCACGGCCGCGGGCGGGACTGCTGCGCGTCCGGGAGTTCACCATGAAGGATTCCTACAGCTTCGACCTCGACGCCGCCGGGCTGGACATCTCCTTCGACCGGCACCGCGCGGCGTACGTTCGGATCTTTGAGCGGCTCAGCATCCCGGTGATCCCGGTGGAAGCGTCCAGCGGTGCCATGGGCGGCCGTGACTCGACCGAGTTCATGTGCCCGTCCGAGGTGGGCGAGGACATGGTCGCGTACTGCCCGGACTGTAACTACGCCGCCAACGTGGAGAAGGCCACCTCGGCTCTGCCGGAGATCGTCGACGGCCCGGGGCTGCCCGCGCCGGAGCGCTTCGCTACCCCCGGCGTACGGACCATCGAGGAACTGGCCACCGGGTACGACGCGCCCGCCGACCGGCAGATCAAGACGCTCGTCTACCTGCTCGACGGCAAGCTCACCCTGGTGCTGATGCGCGGCGACCATGCGCTCAACGAGCAGAAACTCGCCGACGCTACCGGGGCGGCTGCGCTGCGCCCGGCGCAGCCCGAGGAGATCCGCGACGCGCTGGGGGCGCTGCCCGGCAGCCTGGGTGCAGTGGGTGTGACGGACCTCCCGGTGATCGCGGACGAGGCGCTGCGCGGCCGGCGTGACATGATCACCGGGGCCAATATCGACGACTTCCACCTGCGCGGGGTGGACGTCGACAGGGACATCAGCGCCGGCACCTGGGCGGATTTGCGCGAGGTCGCCGCCGGGGAGCCCTGCCCGCAGTGCGGGCATCCGCTGGAGCTGCTGCCGGCGATCGAGGTGGGGCACATCTTCAAGCTCGGCCACAAGTTCACCAAGACGTTCGGCGTTACCGTGCTCGACGCCGGCGGCCAGCGCGTCCACCCGCTCATGGGCTGCTACGGGATCGGCGTGGAGCGGGCCATGGCCGCCATCGTGGAGTGCTACCACGACGACCGCGGCATCGTGTGGCCGCTGGCGGTGGCGCCGTTCAGCGTGGTCATCGTCGTGGCTCAGTCCGAGGACGCCGAGCCCGCCGCGGTGGGGGAGTCGCTGTACGGCGAGCTCAGCTCGGCCGGCGTCGAGGTCATCATCGACGACCGCGCCGAGCGCGCCGGGGTGAAGTTCCGCGACGCCGAACTGACCGGGATCCCCCTGCGGGTCACCGTCGGCAAGCGCGGCCTGGCCGAGGGCGTGGTGGAGGTCACCAAGCGGGCCACCGGCGAGACGGTGAAAGTCGGTTTCGGGGACGTTCTGCCCCATGTCCGCGAGGCTCTTGCAGCCGCTGACGCCGGAGCCGCGCCCCAGGACCGGGCCGTGCCCGGCGCGTAACCGGCGGCCGTCCCCCGACCTGGCAGACTCCGCCGACCTGACAGGTGGGGCCCGGTCTGCCTCGTCCTGC
>DAITAE010000220.1:2358-6167 GCA_036824445.1 Streptosporangiaceae bacterium
TGCCCGTCCTGACTTACGCTCCCGGCGCCGGCTGACGGCCAGGCTGCTCACGGTGGTGATCAGCAGCAACCCGACAATGACCAGTAGCGACACGCCCGCGCTCACCTCGGGTACCGGGACCGGACCGACGTGGTCGATGCCGTAGCCCCGCATCGCCTGGCTGATGAGCTTGAGCCCGATGAACCCGAGAATGACCGCCAGGCCCGCGGACAGGAAGATCAGCCGGTCGAGCAGGCCGCGGACGAGGAAGTAGAGGTGACGCAGCCCGAGGAGCGCGAACAGATTGGCGGCGAAGACCAGGAACGGGTCACTGGTGAGGCCGAAGATCGCCGGGATGGAGTCGAGGGCGAACAGCACGTCGGTCACCCCGATCGCGATGATCAGGATGAGCAGCGGTGTGGCGTAGCGGCGCCCGCGGACCCGGGTGGTCAGCCTGGCCCCGTCGCCCTCGGCCGCGACCGGGAGAATGCGGCGTGCGACGGGCAGCACGTTGCCTTCCCGTCCCCCCGTGGGATCGCCGCCGCGGGACGCCATCCGCGCGGCCACGTAGATGAGGAACGCCCCGAAGATGTATTCCACCCAGGTGAACCGGTGCAGGGCCACGCCGCCAAGCGCGATGAGCACACCACGCAGCGCGAGGGCGAGCAAGATCCCGAACATCAGAACGCGGCCGTGATACTGCTGGGCCACCCCGGAGCCGCTGATCAGGAGGACGAACACAAACAGGTTGTCGAGCGACAGGCTGTACTCCGTCAGCCAGCCGGCGAAGAACTGGCCGGCTGCCACCCCGCTGCCGGTGATGGCGATGAGCGCACCGAACGCCACCGCCGCCGCGACCGCCGCCGTCGTCCACAACGTCGCCTCACGAAGCCGCTCCGGCTCGCGGCGGCGGGCGCTGACGGCAAGGTCGGCGCCCAGAAGAATGACAAGGGCCGCGGCGGTCGCGGCCCAGGCCCAGAAGGGAACGTGAAGGACGGTCATGGCCTCACGGTGCCCGCCCGCCCCTTCACCAGCCGGCCGAGTTGACTAGCCCTCCTGAAATCGTCGGGCGTCAGCACCCCGACCGGGGTGCCGTCGTCGACGACGAGCGCGTGCCCGGCCGTGTGCAGCGCGGCCGGGCTTGTCGGGCGGATGGAGAGCCGTGCCAGCAATTGTCCCAACGGCTCATCCAGGGTGGTGGTGACCACGTTGGCGGCCGGGGTGGCCACGTCGGCGAGCCTGAGCCGGTCGCGCTGTTCCACCGGCACCAGCGCCAGCTGGCTGAGCGTGAGCACGCCGGCCGCGCGCCCGTCGAAATCCCGCAGCGGGAAGGCGAGAGCGCCGCTGGCGCCCAGCCCTCCTCCCACTGCGTCGGCCGTCACGTTCCCAGTTGTCTGGCTCTCCGCAGAGGCCCCGCCCTCGAGGAACGACCGCACCGTCTGCCAGGCGGGAATGGCGACCGTGGCGGGGCCGGACCGCGGGAGAACGTCGCGTACGGTCAGGCCCGCGAGGGCCGTGATGGCCAGCACCTCACGGGCTTGTGCCCGGGATGCGCTGATCATCGCCAGCCCGATCAGCGCAGGCCAGATACCGTCGAGATAGCCGAGCGCAAGCGCCGTTACGCCGCCCGCGATGAGTAGGACCCCGGCGAACTGGCCGACCCGGGCAGCCGTGATCGCGGCGTGGGCCCGGTCGCCCGACCGGGCCCACGCCAGCGCCTGCACCAGCCGGCCACCGTCCAGCCCGGCCCCTGGCAGCAGGTTGACGACGGCAAGGATCGTGTTGATCCAGGCGAGGGCGGCGAAGACAACGACGGGCAGCCGGCCCGCACCCAGCCCTGCCAGGCCGACCGCGATCCCAGCGCCGACCGCGGCGAGCACGAGGTTGGCCGCCGGTCCGGCCGCCGCGGCACGCCACAGCCCCCGTGGGGTGACGTACTCATGGCGGCCGTGGGCGCGCCCGCCGAAGAACCCGATCTTGATCTCCTCCGCCGGGGCACCGTGACGCCGGGCGACCACCGCGTGGGCCAGTTCGTGTGCGACGAGGCTTGCGAGGAACCCGACCACGAGCGCGGCGGTGGCGGCCAGGTAAGCGGCGGTCGGCAGCCCGGGCGCGAAGTCGGGCAGGACCAGCGCGCTGGCCAGGACCGTCAGCATGGCCAGCAGTTGTGCGCCAATGGTCAGCCGGACGCGGAAGCCTGCGAGGCGCAGTCCACCGCGGGACCTGCCCGGACCGGAGCCGGTTCCCGGGCCGCCCCGTGCGGTGTCAGGCGAGCGGGTGATACTCACACGGGTCTCCTCATGGAGCCGGCCGGCGCCGGCCGGCTCCAGGTCCACTATTGTTTGCCGGGCTCAGGTGGTCATCGTGCCTTACTGGCTAAGATGAGGCAGTCTGCATTGCCGGATCCCGGCAATGAGCGGCTGGGACGTGGCTCCCGCGTGCGTTCTGGGCGTCGTGCAGGCCGCCGAAGGGAGAATTCGCGTGAACCGGCGGTCCCCAGGCCCCGACCTGGCGGCGATCGCACGTGCTGCGAGCCGCGAGGCCGGCGGTGTGCCGGTCGGGATGCTGGGCGACTACCTGCCGGCCGCGGCGGACGCCGCAGCGAGTGGCCGCCGTCTGACCGCCACCGAACTGGCGGGGTACGCGAGATCGGGGGAACAGGCGGCGCTGTCCGGTGTCGCGCTGCGCGGGCTGGTCGACCTGTTCCTGTCGGCGACCTGGCGACTGTGGCGGGAACTCCCGGTCGGCACGTCACTCGGCGCAGCGCGCGCGGCCGGCCTGGCCGTGCTGCGGGCCGCGGACGACGCGGTCGCCGCCGCCGCCGAAGGCTTCGAGCGCGCGCTGCTGACCGTGGCGCGCCGGGAGGAGGCGGAGCGGCGGGAGTTCTTCGACGACCTGCTCTCCGGGCGCGGCCGGGTGGGTGACCTGCTCGTGCGGGGCGATCAGCTCGGGCTTCGCCTGGCCGGTCCGCACCAGGTCGTGGTGGCCGGGCCGGCCTCGGCTGGAACGACGGTGAGCCCCGCGGGCGTAGAGGTCGAGGCGGTGGTCGCCGACGCGGCCGCACCCTCACCGTCCCTGGTGGCAACCAGGGGCGGGCAGGTGGTGGCCATCGTGGGAGCGGTCGGGGGGGATGAGGCGGATCGCGCGGCGCGCGCCCTCGAGCGGGTGCTGGCGCGGGCCCAGCCGGGGATGGGCATGAAACTGGCGCGGCCGGGGAGTGGCCCAGAGCAGGCCCAGCCGGGAACGGACGCGGGTCACGCGTGGGGAACTGGCCCGGGACAAGCACAGGCGGGGGCCGGCGCGGGGCATGCACAGCCGAGGGCTGGCGCGGGCCAGGCGCAGCCGAGGGCTGGCGCGGGCCAGGCGCAGCCGAGGGCTGGCGCGCCCCAGGCACAGGCGAGGGCTGGCGCGGGGCGAGCCCAGCTGAGGGCCGGCGCGGGGCAGGCGCCGCCATGGCGGATCGTCGTGGGCCGCTCCTATCCCGGGCCGAGCGGCGTGGCTCGTTCGTATGAGGAAGCGGCGGAAGCGCTGGACGTGGCACAGCGGCTCGGCCTGCCGGAACCGGTTGCCGACGCCGCAGACCTTCTCATCTACCAGGTCCTGCTGCGGGACCGGGAGGCCATCACCGACCTGGTGCGCACCGTGCTGACGCCGCTGGATGCGGCCCGCGGCGGGGCAGCACCGCTGCTCGCCACGCTGGCGGCCTACTTCTCCCACGGGGGCGTCGCGGCCGCGGCAGCCAGGGACCTGCATCTGTCGGTCCGTGCGGTCACCTATCGGCTCGCCCGGGTCAGGGATCTGACCGGGCGTGACCCGACGGTGCCTGCCGA
>DAITAE010000220.1:6267-7549 GCA_036824445.1 Streptosporangiaceae bacterium
TGGCCCTGCGCCCGGCGCAGGCGGTTGAGCACAGCCCCGGCGGACTCGTCGTCGACCTTCATCGCGTCTCCTCAGGCTCCCTCCAACTATACCCTCCAGGGTATCCGCCGGGGCGGCGCCGAAGGCGTGCGGAAGGGCCTGCCGACGGTGTCACGGTGAGCGGGCGCGGCCGTAAAGGGTGGCTCAGGTGGACCAACGGCAGGTCGGGCATGGGCGCCGGCCCGCCCGCCCGTTGGGCATGAGAAGGGATCTCCGGGGAGGAGACCCCGAGCGAGGGGTCAGGGGCGCTGCGCCCGGACCACGGTGTCGATCGCGACCCGTTCGCCTTCGCTGGTCGGGACCTGGCGCAGGGCCTGCTCGGCCCGGTGAATGGTCAGGCCCGGCAGCCCGGCCACCACGTCCTGCGCCCGGTGGAGGATCCGCGGGTCCTGCGGGCCACCGTGGCCGTGCGCGATGTTGTCGACGTCATGGCCGACGACCAGCAGCGTCCCGCCGGGTACCAGGGCGGACGCCGCCGTCCGAAGCAGTGCACCGAACTCGTCGGGCGGCAGGTGGATGTAGGCGATCAGGACGAGGTCGTAGGCGCCCGGGCCAGGCAGGTAAACCCGCAGGTCCGCTTCCACCCACTGGACGCCGGTCACGCCGCGCTTCTCGGCCAGTTTGGCGGCCTTGGCGAGCCCGACGGCGGAGAAGTCGACGGCGGTTACCTGCCAGCCGCGCCCGGCCAGCCAGATGGCGTTGCGGCCCTCACCGGTGCCGAGGTCGAGCGCGCGCCCTGGGACCAGGTCCGCCAGTTCCTCGACCACGAAACGATTCGCCTCCGCGGTCCAGACCAGTTCCGTGCTGGCGTACGCCTCGTCCCACTGGTGCTGGTCCACGGCTCCGCCTCTCCATGCGCGGGCTGGCGCCAGGTTCAGGCGCTGCCGGCCTGCTTGGCGCCTTCGTGCTCGGCGATGCTGGCGCGGACCTCGTCCATGTCGAGTTCGCGCGCCTTGGTGATGAGTTCGTTGAGCGCGGCCGCCGGCAGGGCACCAGGCTGCGCGTACAGCACGATGTTGTCACGGACGATCATCAGCATGGGGATGGAGGAGACGCCGAAAGAACCGGCCAGGGCCTGCTGCGCCTCGGTGTCGACCTTGCCGAACACCGCGTCCGGGTTCTCTTCCGACGCCTGCTCGAAGATCGGGCCGAACATGCGGCACGGACCGCACCATTCCGCCCAGAAGTCGACCAGCGCAAGGTCGGCGCCGCCGATCACGGATTCGAAGTTCTCGGCCGTCAG
>DAITAE010000726.1:0-2133 GCA_036824445.1 Streptosporangiaceae bacterium
GGCGGCGGCTCCGTGCTGCATTTCGACGGCAGCCGGTACCGGGTGGGCCCGGACTCGGCCGGTGCGGACCCCGGGCCGGCCGCCTACCGCCGCGGTGGCCCGCTCACCGTCACCGACGCCAACATCATGCTCGGCCGGATCCAGCCGGCGTACTTCCCGGCGGTGTTCGGCCCCGCCGGCGACCAGCCCGTTGACGCGGGGATCGTACGGGAAGAGTTCGCGGCCCTGGCCCGCCGGATCAGCGAGGCGACCAGCGCTACCGGCACAGCCGGCACCATCCCGGCCGCCGAGGAGGTGGCCGCCGGGTTCCTGGACATCGCGGTCGCCAACATGGCGAATGCGATCAAGAAGATCTCGGTCCAGCGCGGGTACGACATCACCCGCTACGTGCTGGCAACGTTCGGCGGGGCCGGCGGCCAGCACGCCTGCGCGGTAGCCGACGCGCTGGGCGTCACCGAAGTGCTCATCCACCCGCTCGCCGGCGTGCTGTCCGCGTACGGGCTCGGCCTGGCCGACGTGACCGCGATGCGCGAGACCGCGGTCGAGGCACCGCTGTCGGCCGGCCTGCTGCCCGAACTCGACCGGCTTGCCGACGGCTTGGCCGCCGACGCGCTGTCGGAGCTCGTTAAGGCGGGCGTCGAGCCGGGCGGATCGGGGCTGGCTGAGCCGAGTGGATTGGATCCGGGCGAGCCGGGCGGGTCGGGGCCGAGCGAGTCGGGCGGGCGGAGCGGGACGGGGCCGGTTGCGATCCGCCAGGTGCGCCGGGCCCACTTGCGTTATGAGGGCACCGATACCGCGCTGCCGGTCCCGCTGCGCGACCTGCGCGAGATGGTGGCCGCCTTCGAGCAGGCCTACCGGCAGTACTTCTCCTTCCTCATGCGCGGCAAGGCGATCATCGCCGAAGCGGTATCGGTCGAACTCGCCGCCCCGTCCGCGCCGGTGCTGGCGGACGCGCCGCCGGACGGTGCGGCACCGGGGCAGGAGCCAGTGCCGGGGCAGGCGCCGGGGCCGGGGCCGGGGGGTGGCGGGGAGGCATCCGTTCTGCTGTATTCCGCTGGCGGGTGGAGGCGGGCGCCCTTGGCACGACGACGGGATCTGCGCCCCGGCGACCGGGTTGCGGGCCCGGCGTTGATCACCGAGGACTTCGCGACCACGGTGGTCGAGCCGGGCTGGCGTGCGGAGGTGACCGGGCGGGGGGATCTGCTGCTGGCGCGGGTGAGCGCGCGGCCGGACCGGCTCGGGGCGGGGACCGCGGTGGACCCGGTGATGCTGGAGATCTTCAACAACCTGTTCATGTCGGTCGCCGAGCAGATGGGGGTGCGGCTGCAGGCCACCGCCCACTCGGTCAACGTCAAGGAACGGCTCGACTTCTCGTGTGCGCTGTTCGACGCGGAGGGCGGCCTCATCGCGAACGCGCCGCACATGCCGGTCCATCTCGGGTCGATGGGTGAGAGCATCAAGATCATCGCTCGCCGCAACGCGGGCCGGATGCGGCCCGGCGACGTGTACGTGCTCAACGACCCCTACCACGGAGGCACTCACCTGCCGGACGTCACCGTCGTAACCCCGGTGTTCGGCCAGGCCGGCCGCATCCTGTTCTACGTGGCGTCGCGGGGGCATCACGCCGAGATCGGGGGGATCACGCCGGGCTCGATGCCGGCGTTCAGCAGGCGGGTGGAGGAGGAGGGGGTGCTGATCGACAACTGGCTGCTGGTGCGCGACGGCGAGCTGCGCGAGGCGGCGACGCTGGACCTGCTGCGTTCCGCGGTCCACCCGTCGCGCAACCCCGAGGTGAACATGGCCGACCTGCGCGCGCAGATTGCCGCCAACGAGAAGGGGGTCGCCGAACTGGGGCGCATGACCGACCATTTCGGGCTGGACGTGGTGCAGGCCTACATGGAGCACGTGCAGGACAACGCCGAGGAGGCGGTACGGCGGGTCATCGGAGCGCTGCGCGACGGCGAATGCACCTATGAGCTCGACAACGGGGCTGTGATCAAGGTCGCGGTCCGGGTGAACCGGTCGGCGCGGTCGGCGGAGATCGACTTCACTGGCACGTCGCCGCAACTGCCGGACAACTTCAACGCGCCGTCCTCGGTGGCGATGGCCGCGGTGCTGTACGTGCTGCGCACG
>DAITAE010000221.1:0-1206 GCA_036824445.1 Streptosporangiaceae bacterium
GCACGAACTCCCGGCGCACCAGCGCGTACGCGTAGCTGTGGAAGGTCAGGGCCAGCGGCTCCCGCGTGGTCCGGTGCAGCCGCGCGGTGATCCGCTCCCTGAGCTCCTCGGCCGCCTTGCGGCTGAAGGTGAGAACGAGCACCCGTTCCGGGTCGATCCCGCGGGTGGTGATGCGGTCCGCCACGGTCTCCACGATCGTGGTGGTCTTGCCCGTGCCAGGGCCGGCCAGCACCAGCAGTGGGCCTCCGGCGTGGTCGACGACGGCTCGCTGCGCGGCGTCCAGCGTGGGTGCCTCGTCCGCTCGCCCCGGCGAGCGGACGAGGCGATAGGCGGGAAGCTGCCTGTCCATCTCGTACCGCATTCCAGCAGAAACCTCGGACATCCGGGCCGTTTGGCGCACCGGCGCGCGGCGTTTCCCCGGCGGCGGCTTGACATCCGCCATCTGTAAGTGCAGACTTACGGTTCGTGGGAACTTACGGAGGAGAGGCGCTCGCCGCGCTCGGCGACCCGACCCGGCGTGCCATCTTCGAGTGCCTCGCCAGCGGCCCAAGGGCGGTCGGTCAGCTCGCCAGCGAGCTGCCGGTCAGCAGGCCGGCAGTGTCACAGCACCTGCGGGTTCTCAAGGAGGCTGGGCTGGTCACGGACCGCCCAGACGGCACCAGGCGCATCTACCAGATCCATCGGCAGGGCGTGCTGGCCATTCACCGCTACCTGGACCAGATGTGGGGGCAGGCGCTGGCCTCGTTCCAGGCGGCGGCCATCCGCGCCGCCGCGGCAGACGACGAAAGGCAGGAGCAGCCATGACAGAACAAGCCGCAGCCACCGGAGTGCTCGCACCCGTCCGCTGTGCGGTGACCGTGCCGCTATCCCCCGACCAGGCGTTCGCCCTCTTCACCGAGGGTTACAACTCGTGGTGGCCGCACCAGCACCACCTCGGCACCGCCGACCTCGCCGAGGCCGTACTCGAACCCCGCGTCGGCGGCCGCTATTACGAGCGCTGCGTGGACGGCAGCGAGTGCGACTGGGGCAAGGTATTGGCGTGCGATCCCCCGCACCGGATCGTGTTCTCGTGGCAGATCAACGCGAACGGCGACGACTGGTTCCTCGACCCCGATCCTGCGCACGCCAGCGAGATCGAGGTCACGTTCACCGGCCAGCCGGACGGCCAGACCCGGGTGGAGTTTGAGCACCGCCACTTTGAGCGGC
>DAITAE010000221.1:1306-5465 GCA_036824445.1 Streptosporangiaceae bacterium
CAGACGCCCACCAGGCTGGGCCGGGCCGACCTGTTCCGGGACGAGACGGCCTTCCGGGTGCTGGAGCTCAACCTGGGCAGCGCCCTCGGCGGACTGGACAACGCCCTGCTCAACCACGCGTTCCTCACCGACCCGGCGGTGGCCGATTTCGTGGCCTCGCACGGTCTGTCCTACGTGGACACCATGGACGTCCTGGTCGCCACCCTGCGCTCCGAATGCTCACTTCCCGGCGGAGGACGGCCGCTGATCGCGGTCGCGGACTGGCCGGACTCCTTCGCGGTCCTGGAGCGCCAGCTGCGCTACAGCGCAGCACTGCTGGCCCGGCACGGGCTGGAGGCCGTGCCGTGCCACCTCGGCCAGCTCCGCGTCGCCGACCGGCGGGTCTGGCTGGACGGCCGGCCGGTCGATGTGATCTACCGGGTCTTCCTGATCAAGGATCTGCTCCGGCCCGAGGCCGGCGAGCTTGCCGACCCGGTGCTGCGGGCCGCCGAGCGGGGCGAGGTCAGGCTCTTCGCCCCGATGGACGCGGAACTGTACGGCAGCAAAGGCGCGCTCGCCCTGCTGTCGGATGAGGCCAACCGGCATCTGTTCAGCGACGCGGCTCTGGCGAGCCTGGACCGGGTCCTGCCGTGGACGCGGATGGTCCGCCCCGGGCCGGTCACGGTCGGCGGCGGCGGGCAGGCTGACATGGCCGAGTACGCGATCGCGGAACGAGAGCACCTGGTACTCAAGCCGACCGCGCTGCACTCAGGCGCCGGAGTGATCCAGGGATGGCTGACCGGCCCGGATGAGTGGCGGCGTCAAATCGGCGCGGCGATGGACGGCCCGTTCGTGCTGCAGCGCCGGATCCGGCCGCTCGCTGAGCAGTTCCCGGCCGAGTCCGGGCCGCGGCCGTGGGTGCTGTGGTGGGGCGCCTTCCTCGGCACGGCGGGCTGGGGCGGCGCGATTGTCCGCGGCAGCACCGACCCCGAGGCCGGGATCAAGAGCATGCCGCACGGTGCCACCGGCACCTGCTGCTTCCACCAGCCGCGACCGGTCCCCGCCCCGGGTTGACTCCGTGCGCCGGCCGCAGATTCCGTGGACATGATCATGGGATCACAATCGTTCTAGCAAGTAATCCCATGATCACGAACAGGGCGGACGAGTGAGACCCTGCACTGCCGCCCCTCTGAGGGCATCAGCCCGCTTGATGATGCGGGGCCCAGCGGGCGTGGCGCATGTTCACCCGGTGCAGGGCGCCGTCGCCTGCCGTCCGCAGCGGCGTCCCTTCCCGCTGATAGCGGGCGAGCGCCTCGCGCTCATGGCCGGTCAGGAAGGAGCCGTCGTTGTGGATCACCCGCCACCAGGCGACGCCGCCGCCCCACAGAGCCATGACCCGCCCCACCTGACGCGGGCCGCCCTCGCCGAGATACTCGGCGATGTCGCCGTAGGACATCACCCGGCCGGGCGGGATGGTCTCCACGACACCCAGCACGCGGTCCGCGAAGTCCGTCACCTGGGCCCGGTCGGCCCGGCGGGCGGGGGTCATGGGCCCGGTGGCGGCCATGGCAGCCCCGGCGAGTCGCGCTCGTCCGGAGGCGGTTGTGCCGGCCGGACGTGCCGTGGTGGCGGTTCCGGCGGGTCCGGCGGCGGCCAGTACGGCGGTGCCGGGGGTGCGTCCCGTGAGGCGGGCCCATGGCTGGATGGGGCGTGCCGGCGTTCTTGCCGTTCGGGCCAGGGTTCATCACTGTGTCCCGGCCCGTTGTCCGGCCACTGCCCGTTGTCCGGCAGCTGTCCGCTGCCCGGCCACTGCTCGCTGTCGGGCCACGGGCCGCTGCCCAGCCGCTGCCCGCTTTGCGGCCGCCGGCCGGTACCTGGCCTCTGCTCTGTGCTCGGCCGCTGCCCGTTGTCCGGCCACTGGCCGGTATTCGGCCGCTGCACGGTACTCGGCCGCTGCACGGTACTCGGCCGCTGCCCGCTGTGCGGCATGTGCTCGCTGTCCGGCCACTGCCCTGTGCCCGGCCACTGCTCTGTGCCCGGCCGCTGGCCGTTGTCCGGCCAATGAGTGTTGTCGCGCCACCGGCTGCTGTCCGCCCACTGCCTGTCGCCCGGACGCTGCCGGTCGTCCGGACGCTGCCCGTTGTCCGGCCATGGCCCGCCGCCCGGGGCCGCGGCCGGTGGCCTGCGGGCGAGGCGTGCCGCCACGACCGCGACGGTCAGGCAGGCCAGCACCAGCAACGCGTACAGAACCAGCCGCCCCCTGCCGCGCGGGTCGACCGGAACCGGCGACGTGGCCCCCGGCCCGCCCCCGAAGTGCGTGGCCGCCCTCACCCCATGGCCCGGCCCCGCGTCGTGGCTCAGGCGGGCGGCAGCGGTGAGCGCCGCGGCGGCGTCGATGGTGCCGAAACCAACCCGGTCGTCGTACCCCTGTGGCGGCGGGTTCTGGGCACTGGAGGTGATCGCCTGGTTTACCAGAGCCGGCGAGAGGTGCGGGTAGCGCGACTTGATGAGGGCGGCGACGCCCGCCGTCAGCGCACAGGCGGGGCTGGTCCCGCTGACCAGCCAGTACTGCCCGTCCCGGCCCTGAGCTGGCACCTTGACGCCGGGCGCGGCCACTTGCACCGACAGATTGTCGCTGGAGAAACCGGCTGCTGACCCGGTCTGGGTGACCGCGCCCACGCCGAGCACCCCGGGGTAGTCGGCGGGGAAGGAATACGGGGCCTGGCCGGCGCTCCGGGCACGGGCGGTGCCCCCGGAGTTGCCCGTCGAGGCAATCACCACGACCCCACGGTCGAGGGCGTTCTGCAGCGCTACCCGGACCGGGCGGCTGGGGACGCCGTAGCCCAGGGACATGCTGATCACGCTCGCGCCACGCTTGGCCGCGATCGTGATGGCTCTCGCCAGGGCGTGCTGGACCTCGGCATTCGATTCATGCTCGTATTTCACAAAATTGGGATCGCCCCGGTCGGTCACGACCCGGATGGACAGCACGTGCGACGCGGGTGCCACACCCTCGATTCCGCTGGATCCATCGCCATGACCATGGCCGGCGATGAGAGAGGCCATCCAGGTCCCATGGACGCCCCAGGAGGTATCCGATTGCGGGGTCGTCACACCGGACAGATCGGGGCCCTTGATGACCGAGCCGGCGAGGTCGGACACGGATGGGGACACGCCGCTGTCGATGACGGCCACAATCACATGCTGGCCCTGGGTGATCGGCCAGGCTGCGGGGGCGTGCACCATGTCCAGGACCCACATCTCCTGGTCGCGCACTGCATCCGCGCTGGCGGGGCTGGCCGGGATCACCGTGACGGCGCAGGTTCCGGCGGCGAGCAGCAGGCCCACCAGCCCGCCAGCCATCCGCGCCCGCACGGCATGTCCTAGCACGCTGGCCCTCCCGGACATTGAGGTGGCGGCGGGGCAGCTCCGATGTGCACGGCCACCGAGCCCCCGACTCCGCTTTCCAGGCCCAGCATTTCCGCCGTCGCGTACAGATTGGCGGCCTCACGCACGCGCCGCCGGCCGTCGGCATAGCCCACGGTGGCGAACACCAGGTAGGGGCCGCTGGCCCGCTGCCATGACAGCTGACGCTGCCGGTTGCCAAACCGGGCTACCAGGGTGCGCGGGAAAGGTACCGCCCGCACGCCCGGACGCGGTCCGTGCCCGCTCCGCCCGGGCAGCGCACGCAGCGTTGCTTGGGCGGCCGCCGGACCGGGCAGCACGGCGACACCAACGGTCACCGCCAGGCTCTGCGTCGCATCGTCATAGCTTGCCCGGAGCACCGCGAGGCAGCCGTGCTGGTCGAGGATCCGGGCCACCGAGGGGTCGGTGGCCTCCCGGCAGCTCGTCTGGCGGACGATCCCGATCCGGTGCGCGACGAGGTCCAAACCCTCCGCCCCACCGAGGGTGGAACCTGGTACCCGGTACCGCACGGTGCTGGGGAAGATCTCGCCGGCGGCCCAGGTGCGCCAGCGCTTGCCCATCTCCCAGGCGATGATCTGCTGCTTCTGAGCCGCGCTGAAGGTGCGCGGCATGAGCTGGGTCACCAGTCCTACCACCGCGGCCACCAGCCCGACGAGCGCGAGCGAGAGGGCGGCCAGCATGAAGCCCCTGTGTCTTTGGCGTGCCGCCCTCCGCCGAACGGGTGGCTGCTCCCGTGCACTGGCGGATCGGGACT
>DAITAE010000221.1:5565-7523 GCA_036824445.1 Streptosporangiaceae bacterium
CGGTCCGGGTAGCGCCGGACCCGTTGCGTCCGGCCCCGGGCCGCTGCCTCCCGGTGGCTCCGGCCGCAATCCCACACCGGCATGTTACGGCCTTAACCGCACCGCCGCCCTTCGCTGCGACAGGTTAGAAGGCCGGCCTGCCCGGTCCCCCGGCGCCTCAGTAGGCCGGAAGTGAGGGATCTACCTGGTTGATCCAGGCCAGCACGCCACCACCCACATGGACCGCGTCCGAGAAACCCGCGTCCTTGATCACCGCCAGGCATTCGGCGCTGCGCGCTCCGCTCTTGCAGTGCAGCACGATTCGCTTGTCCTGCGGCAGGCGCTCTAGGGCAGCACCCGAGAGGATCTCGCCCTTGGGAATGAGCACCGCGCCTGGGATGGAGACGATCTCGTACTCGTTCGGCTCGCGCACGTCAATCAGGAGGATGTCATCGTGACGGTCGAGCATGTCCTTGAGCTCGGTGGCCGTGATGGTCGACCCGGCCGCCGCCTTCTGCGCATCCTCTGACACGGTGCCGCAGAACTCCTCGTAGTCGATCAGCTCGGTGATCGTGGGGTTCTTGCCGCACACCGGGCACTCGGGGTCCTTCCGTACCGTGACCGACCGGTAGGTCATGTCGAGGGCGTCGTAGATCATCAGGCGTCCGACGAGGGATTCCCCGATCCCGGTGATGAGCTTGATCGCCTCATTGACCTGGATGGATCCGATGGATCCACACAGCACCCCGAGGACGCCGCCCTCGGCGCACGACGGCACCATGCCGGGCGGCGGCGGCTCTGGGTACAGGCACCGGTAGCACGGCCCGTGCTCAGCCCAGAAGACACTGGCCTGGCCGTCGAAGCGGTAGATCGAGCCCCAGACGTAGGGCTTGCCCAGCAGCACGCACGCGTCGTTCACCAGGTACCGGGTGGCGAAATTGTCCGTGCCGTCCACGATCAGGTCATAGGGCTCGAAGATCTGCATCGCGTTGTCGGAGTCGAGCCGCTCCTCATGCAGTACCACGTTCACGAGCGGGTTGACCTCGCGGACGCTCTCCATCGCGGACACGGCCTTCGGCCGGCCCACATCGGACTGACCATGGATGATCTGGCGCTGCAGGTTGGACTCGTCGACCACATCGAAGTCGATGATTCCCAGCGTCCCCACGCCCGCGGCGGCCAGGTACAGCAACGCGGGGGAGCCGAGTCCGCCCGCACCGACGCACAGCACGCGCGCGTTCTTGAGCCGCCGTTGTCCGGTCTTGCCGACATCGGGAATGATCAGGTGCCGGGAGTAGCGCCTGACCTCATCCACGGTCAGATCGTCAGCCGGGGATACCAGCGGGGGCAATGACACGGTAGCTCTCCTGAAGCGCGAGGTCCGGGTCCGTACTACCCGGCTCCAGCACTAACCCACCAGGTGGCCGGCACATTCCCGCACCCCTGCCCGCGCTCCGTACGCCGGCCGGTGGCAGCCGAGCGGCCCAGCCGCCAGGCGATAAGCGTGCTCAATCCTCGGCCCGCTGGCCCGGTTGGCCGGGAATTGTCACTGGGCACGAGTACAACTCGGTGGCAGACGACGGGGCCCTGGGGTCCAGGGGTCCAGGACCCGGCGCCGGACGACACCCGCTATCTCGCACACACCGCCTTGGGAGGCGCCATGCCCGCATTACCACCAGACAAGCGAGGAACGCTCCCGCCGCCGCTACCCGGCATGCCCCCGCTACCCCGTCGATCCCGGTTGCCCGCTCGACCGCGGCCGTTACCGGACGCGGCGGCGGTCCGGCTGTGCCTCATCCCCGAGTCCGCGCCGCCCTACGACACCGAAGTGACGGCGGTCCGCCCGCCCGGCGCGCTCCCCCAGCCGGGCAGCGGCCCGGCCGCATGCGGTGGCGCACCACGTTCATCAAGACCAGGCGGGCGGGTCTCATCAGATCAGCAGAAGCCACCGCTCCCGTCGCGGTCGCCGGGTTCGCCGG
>DAITAE010000222.1:0-7519 GCA_036824445.1 Streptosporangiaceae bacterium
GCTTCTTCGGGTACATGAACCTGTTCGTGGCCTCGATGCTGCTGCTGGTGCTGGCTGACAACTACCTGGTCCTCTACGTCGGGTGGGAGGGCGTGGGCCTGACCTCCTACCTGCTCATCGGCTTCTGGCAGTTCAAGCCCGCCGCGGCGGTCGCGGCCAAGAAGGCGTTCGTCGCCAACCGGGTCGGCGACCTCGGGATGTCACTGGCGATCATGCTGATGTTCGCCGTGTTCGGCTCGGTGACCTTCACCGGCGTCTTCGGCCAGGCAGGCACGGCGGGCCAGGGCGTGCTCACCGCGCTCGGGCTGCTGCTGCTGCTCGGCGCCTGCGGAAAGTCGGCCCAGCTGCCGCTGCAGTCCTGGCTGCTGGACGCGATGGAGGGCCCCACCCCGGTCTCGGCGCTGATCCACGCCGCCACGATGGTCACCGCGGGCGTCTACCTGATCGTCCGGTCCGGCCCGATCTTCGACCTCACGGCGAACGCCCGGCTGCTGGTCACCATCGTGGGCGCCGCCACCCTGCTGTTCGGCGCGATCATCAGCTGCGCCAAGGACGACATCAAGAAGGTGCTGGCCGGGTCGACCATGAGCCAGATCGGCTACATGATGCTGGCGGCCGGGCTCGGGCCGCCGGGGTACGCGTTCGCGATCGGGCTGCTCCTCGCGCACGGCTTCTTCAAGGCCGGCCTGTTCCTCGGCGCGGGCTCGATCAAGCACGAGATGAACGACGAGGTGGACATGCGCCGCTTCGGCGGCCTGCGCTCGGTCATGCCGGTCACCTTCGCCACGTTCGGGATCTGCTACCTGGCGATCATCGGCATTCCGCCGTTCTCTGGCTTCTTCGCCAAGGACACGGTCATCGACGCCACGTTCGCCAAGGGCAGCACGTCGGGGTGGATCCTCGGCATGGCGGCGCTGATCGGGGCCGGCATCACCTCGTTCTACATGACCCGGCTGATGTACATGACCTTCGCCGGGGAGCGCCGGTGGGAGCCCGATGCCCACCCGCGCGAGGTGCCTCCGGTCATGACCTCGCCGATGGTCCTGCTCGCGATCGGCGCGCTGGGCTTCGGCGCCTTCGAGACCCTGGGTGACCGGCTCGCCCGTTTCCTCGGCCCGGTGTTCGGCTACGTGCCGCCCGAGCCCAACCTGTTCACCCCCGCCGGGATCACGGCGCTGGTGCTGATCATCGCCGCGATCGGGCTCGCGTGGGCGATGTACGGGCGCCGGCCGGTGCCAGCCACGCCCCCGGTCGGCCGGTTCGCGATCACCGCTGCCCGCAAGGACCTGTACGGCGACGCGGTCAACGAGTCCCTGCTGATGCGGCCCGGCCAATGGCTGACCAGGCTGTCGGTGTACTTCGACAACCGGGGTGTGGACGGGCTGGTCAACACCGTCGCCGCGACGGTGGGCGGAACGTCGGGGCGGGTGCGCCGGGTGCAGACCGGGTTCGTCCGGTCCTATGCCCTGTCCATGTTCGTGGGCGCGGTGCTGCTTGTCGGCGCGCTCTTGCTGGTGCGGATCTAAGGGAGGCGGCAGACGCGATGAGCACGTTTCCCTGGCTGACCGTCACGATGGCGATCCCGGCCGTGGGCGCGCTGGTGCTCGCGGTCAGCCCCGGCGCCTCTGCTGGTGCCAGCGACGCCGACCAGCGCGCCCGCAACGAGCTCGCCAAGTGGATCGCGCTGGTGTTCGCGCTGCTGACGCTGGCGGTGACGATCGCCATGATCGTCAGCTTCAAGCCGGGCGGCCCGGCCTTCCAGTTCAACCAGGTCTACTCGTGGATTCCGCAGTTCGGCATCCACTACGCGGTCGGGGTGGACGGCATCGGGCTGGTCCTCATCGGCATGACCGCGGTGTTGATGCCGGTGGTGGTGCTGGCGTCGTGGCATGACGCCGACCGCGGCTCCGGCGCGGGGCGCCCGGCCGGCGACGGCGCCGTGCCCGCTGGCGGCGCCGGCGGCGTCCCGCCCAAATACAGCGTGAAGACCTATTTCGCGTGGATGATGCTGCTCGAGGCGATGGTGATCGGGCTCTTCGCGGCCACCGACGTCTTCCTGTTCTATGTGCTCTTCGAGGCCATGCTCATCCCGATGTACTTCATGATCGGCGGCTACGGGGTGGGGCAGCGCCAGTACGCGGCCGTGAAGTTCCTGCTCTACAGCCTGCTCGGCGGGCTGCTCATGCTGGCCGCGGTGATCGCCCTCTACGTCTACTCCGCCCACGGCGGGCACCCGGGAACGTTCCTGTTCAGCCAGCTCACCCACGTGGTGTTCAGCCCGCAGGTGCAGAAGTGGCTCTTCCTCGGCTTCTTCGTCGCGTTCGCGATCAAGGCGCCGCTGTGGCCGTTCCACACCTGGCTGCCGGACGCGGCCACCGCCGCCCAGCCCGGCGCGGCTGTGCTGCTGGTCGGCGTGCTCGACAAGGTCGGGACGTTCGGCATGATCCGGTACTGCCTCCAGCTGTTCCCGGGCGCCTCCCGGTACTTCACGCCGCTCGTCATCGTGCTGGCCCTGGTCGGCGTCCTGTACGGGGCGATCGTGGCGATCGGCCAGCGGGACATCA
This sequence comes from Streptosporangiaceae bacterium, assembly GCA_036824445.1. Classification (GTDB taxonomy): domain Bacteria; phylum Actinomycetota; class Actinomycetes; order Streptosporangiales; family Streptosporangiaceae; genus UBA9676. The sequence goes on from DAITAE010000222.1 coordinate 2,565, forward strand.
AGCGGCTGATCGCCTATACCTCGGTCTCCCACTTCGGCCTCATCGCGCTGGGCATCTTCGTCTTCACCAGCCAGGGACAGTCGGGCGCGACCCTCTACATGGTCAACCACGGGTTCGCCACCGGCGCGCTGTTCCTCATCGCCGGGTTCATGATCGCCCGGCGGCAGTCAAACCTGATCAACGACTACGGCGGGGTTCAGAAGGTGGCGCCGCTGCTCGCCGGGTTGTTCCTGATCTCGGGCCTGGCCGCCCTGTCGCTGCCGGGCCTGTCCACCTTCGTCAGTGAGTTTCTGGTCCTGGTCGGCACGTTCACCAAGTACAAGGCCGCCGCGGTGGCGGCGACGATCGCCACCGTCCTGTCGGCCATCTACATCTTGTGGATGTACCAGCGCACGATGACCGGGCCGGTGCGCGAGCAGGTCGCACACTTCGGCGACCTCAAGGCCCGGGAACTGTGGGCGGTCGGGCCGCTGATCGCGCTGATCATCGTCTTCGGCGTCTACCCGCAGCCGCTGCTGAACATCATCAATCCCGCGGTGCACCGGACCCTGGTACAGGTGCACGCGACCGACCCGGTACCGCCCCATCCCGCCCGGGTGGTCGTCCATCCGGCACGGCCCAATCCCGCCCACCGGGCCCAGGAGATCGCGTACCCGGGCAAGCGTGCGAGCGGCACGCTGATCAAGAAGGAGCTGGTCCCGTGACGGCGATCACCGGCGGGCTCGCGGCCGGCGCGGCGACCGCCATCACACCGCCTCACATCGAATACCGCCAGCTGCTGCCGATGCTGCTGGTCTTCGCGGTGGCCGTGGCCGGGACGCTGGTCGAGGCGTTCGTGCCGCGCCGCCGCCGCCGGGGCGCCCACCTGGTGCTCGCGCTCGGCGGCCTGGCGGCGGCGTTCGTGGTCACCATTGTGGTCGCAGCCTCGTCCTCCCTGTTTGCGCACGGCAGCCCGGGCCACGTGGCCGCCATGGGCGCGGTCGCGGTGGACGGGCCGACCCTGTTCATCCAGGGCACGATCCTGGTTCTCGCGTTCATCAGCGTTCTGCTCATCGCCGAGTCCTCGCACGACGTGAGCCCGTTCGCGGCGCAGGCAGCCGCCGTGCCCGGCAGCGCCGAGGAGCGCGAGGGACTGATGGCCGGCATCAGCCACACCGAGGTCTACCCGCTCACCCTGTTCGCGGTCGGCGGCATGCTCCTCTTCCCCGCCGCCAACGACCTGCTCACGATGTTCGTGGCGCTGGAGGTCCTCTCCCTGCCGCTGTACCTCCTGTGCGGGCTCGCCAGACGCCGCCGCCTGCTCTCGCAGGAGGCGGCCGTTAAGTATTTCCTGCTCGGTGCGTTCTCGTCCGCGTTCTTCCTGTTCGGCGTGGCCATGCTGTACGGGTACTCGGGCTCGGTGAACCTGGCCGCGATCGCGGCGGCCGCCGGGGCGAACATCGGCGGGTCCACGCTGCTGTACGCGGGCATCGCCCTGCTCGGCATCGGCCTGCTGTTCAAGATCGGCGCGGTGCCGTTCCAGAGCTGGAAGCCGGACGTCTACCAGGGCGCGCCCACACCGGTGACCGCGCTGATGGCGTCGTGCACCGTGGTCGCCGCGTTCGGTGCCCTGCTGCGTGTCTTCTATGTCGCATTCGGCCAGCTGACGTGGGACTGGCGGCCAGCCATGTGGGTCGTGGCGGTCCTCACCATGCTGGTCGGCGCCGTCATCGCGATCACCCAGACAGATGTCAAACGGCTGCTCGCCTATTCGTCGATCGCCCATGGCGGGTTCGTGCTCACCGCCGTGGTCGCCGCGAGCGTCGCGGGCCTGTCCAGCTCGCTGTTCTACCTCGCCGTGTACGGATTCACCACCGTCGGCGCCTTCGCGGTGGTGACACTGGTGCGGGACCCGGCCGGCGAGGCCAACCACCTGTCCAAGTGGGCCGGGTTGGGCCGGCGGTCGCCGCTGGTCGCGGGCGTGTTCGCGTTCTTCCTGCTCGCGTTCGCCGGGATCCCGCTGACCAGCGGGTTCATCGGGAAGTTCGCGGTCTTCCAGGCGGCCATCGCCGGCGGTGCGCTGCCGCTCGTCATCGTCGGCGTGCTCAGCAGCGCGATCGCCGCGTTCTTCTACGTGCGGGTCATCGTCCTCATGTTCTTCAGCGAGCCCGCCCCCGACGGGCCGGACGTGGTCAGGCCGGGCCTGTTCACGGGCATCGCCGTGGCCTTCGGTGCGGTCACCACGCTGGTCTTCGGCATCGTGCCGGCGCCGCTGCTCAGCCTCGCGAACCAGGCGGCCTCCCACCTGTTCGTCCGCTAGGCCCGCCCGTTCGCCCGCTTGGGCCCGCCGCTCGTCCTCTCGGGCCGCCCGCTCGTCCGCCAGGGGCCGCCGTTTGTCAGCTGGGCGCGGCCGCTCGTCCGCCAGGAGCGCGTGTTCGCGCTGAGGGCCACCCTGCGGCTTGGTGGCCGGGCGGTGTCATGGCACGCTGGTGGCACGGCGCGCGCACGATGACTGGGAGCCTGAGTGGTCACTGTTGTCTCCATGGAACTGGCCAATAGCACGCTTGAGGCCGAGGTGAGCGATGGCCTGCGCCAGGTTGAAGAGGGCCTGCGGGACGCGGCGCGGGCGCAGGAGCCACTGCTCGCGAAGGCGTCCCGGCATCTCATCGACGCTGGCGGCAAGCGTTTCCGCGCCACGCTCGTGCTCCTGGCGGCCCAGTTCGGCAACCCGGCCGACGAGCGGGTCGTGCCGGCCGCCGTGGCCATCGAGCTGACCCACCTCGCCACCCTCTATCACGACGACGTGATGGACGAGGCGCTGATCCGGCGTGGCCTGGAGAGCGCGAACTCCCGGTGGAGCAACATGGTCGCCATCCTCACCGGCGACTTCCTGTTCGCCCGCGCCTCGCGGATCCTGGCCGACCTCGGCGCCGAGGCGATCCGCATCCAGGCCGACACCTTCTCGCAGCTGGTCAGCGGGCAGATCGCCGAGACGATCGGGCCAGACGCGGACGCCGACCCGCTGGAGCACTACCTGCGGGTGGTGCGGGACAAGACGGCGTCCCTAATCGCCACCGCGGGCCGGTTCGGCGCCATGTTCTCGGGCGCCCCCGCCGACGTGGTGAACCGGATCGCGCCCGCGTGCCGTGCCCTCGGGGTGGCGTTCCAGCTGTCCGACGACATCCTCGACATCGCCAGCGAGTCTGAGCAGTCGGGTAAGACCCCCGGCACGGACCTGAGGGAGGGCGTGCGGACGCTTCCGGTGCTCCACGCGCTGCGCTCGCCGGGCCGGGCGGACGGCCGGCTGACCGAGCTGCTCAGCTCGGCCGACCTGACCGACTCGCTGCTGCACGCCGAAGCGCTCTCGCTGCTGCGCGCCCATCCGGCGATGGATGCGGCGCGCAGCGACCTGCGGCACTGGGCGGGCGTCGCCCGGGCCGAGATCGCCGGGCTGCCCGATGGTCCCGCCCACACCGCCTTCGAGGCGCTGTGCGATTACGTCGTGCGGCGCACGGGCTGAGACGCGCCCGCCCACGTCTCAGCCCGGGCCGCTACTGGCTCGCGCCGCGGCGCCTGCGGCTCGCGCCGAGACGTCACTGGGTCCCCCGGACCTGGCCCGCGGCCCGCGCCGCCTCCCCGGTAGCTGACCCTGGGGTCCGGCTGGGTCCCGCGCCGCGTCGGCGGCCTTCGCCGCCTCCCCCGTACCTCACCCTGGGCCTCGCTGGGGTTCCCTGACCGTTTCGGCGGCTCGTATCGGGACACCGCGAACTCACGTCCAAGCCACGGCAGGCCTTTCGCAGCGTGTTGTGGCGATTACGGTAGCGTGCCCGGCGATGTCCGGTATGGTCATCGGGGTCCGGCTTACGGGCCGTGCTTGTTACTTCATCTTGTCCCGGCTGTTACCTGCCCGAATATCCCCAGGGATGCGGTTGACAGTCCAAGTTACTTCATGGTTGAGTTCTGTATTGCGCATCGTTGTACGCTATGCGAACAATTGGCATAGGCATTGGATAACGAATCGACTGTGGACACAAGACATGGAGCCGGGGCTGAATGCGGTCCTGGCTTCACGGCGTTAGCGAGCCCTTACGAGAAGGAGACGAAATGAACCCTGGCGAAGGGACCGGAAAGCCGCCACAGGAACAAGGCGTCGCGCGGCGGTCCGTGCTGCGTGGTTTGGGTGCAGGCACCCTCGCCACCGGCGCGGGCGGCATCCTGGCCGCGTGCAGTTCGGGTATCAAGGGTTCGGGAACCTCTTCCTCCACGAGCACGATCAAAATCGGCTTCATCACCCCGCTTACCGGCCCGCTGGCCGGTTTCGCGTCGGGTGACAAATTTGTCGTCAGCACGATCCGGGCCACCCCGGCCTACTCGAAAGGCTTCAAGATCGGGGGCAAGACCTACAAGGTCAACATCACCGTCGCCGACAGCCAGTCGGACCCCAACCGTGCCTCGCAGGTCGCACGCCAGCTGATACTCAACGACAACGTGGATATGCTGCTGACCACCTCCACGCCCGAGACGACCAACCCGGTCGCGGTGGTGGCGCAGACGCAGGGGGTGCCCTGCGTGTCGACCGTCTGCCCCTGGGAGTCCTGGTACGCCGGCCTGGGCGGCAACCCGGCCCCGGGCAAGGCGACAAAGACTTTCCAGTACGCCACGCTGTTCTTCTTCGGCCTGAAGGAATTTCAGGGCTGCTTCGTGCCCATGTGGAACCGGGTCCCGGCCCCGAACAAGAAGGTCGCCTGCATGTACCCGAACGACGCCGACGGCAATGCGTTCCGGGCGGTCTTCACGGGACTCATCAAGGAGTCGGGCTACACGCCGGTCGACGGCGGCGCCTACACCGACGGCACCACCGACTTCACCTCGATGATTTCCAAGTTCAAGAACGCGGACGCCCAATACTTCAGCAACTGCCCGATCCCGCCGGACTTCAACACCTTCTGGAAGCAGGCCAACCAGCAGGGCTGGAA
>DAITAE010000223.1:0-7512 GCA_036824445.1 Streptosporangiaceae bacterium
TGTCCCCGCACGCCGACCCGGTCAGCCGGGTCACCGTCCTGGGCGCCGGGCAGGCACTCGGGCTCACCGAGATGCTCCCCGCCGACGACCGGCGGCTATACGGGGAAAGCTACCTCGCCGACACCCTTGCCGTGCGCCTCGGTGGCCGGGCCGCCGAACGCCTGATCCGCGGCGAGGCCTCCACCGGCGCGGCCGACGACCTAGCCTCAGCCACCGCCCTGGCCACCCAGATGGTCCGCGAGTACGGCCTCAGCGACAAGATCGGACCGGTCAGCTACAGTGGCCCTCCCGCCGGCCACCCTGCGCTCGCGGCACCACGCGGCTACTCCGAGCACACCCAGCGGCTGGTCGACCAGGAAGTCGCCGGCCTGCTGACCAGGGCGGAAACCCGCGCCCGGGAACTGCTCACCCGCCACCGGGAAGCCCTCACCCAGCTCACCGCCGCCCTGCTGGAGCAGGAAACCATCACCGGCGACCAGGTCCGCGCCCTCGTCCAAGCCGCCTGCCCTTCGTCCCTTCCGGCCCGCACACCCGCGTCCCTCCCAGCCGGGAACCCGCCCGCCCCCGCGGCTAGCCACCAGCCATGACCATGAGCTGGAGAGCATCCGCCGCAAGGCTCGGTCATGCGGCTGCGGACGGATCAGTCATGTCCCGGTCGCCGCAGCGACCCGCAAGGCGGCCAGCGGCCGGGACCGCGGACGCCCAGGCGCCCGGCCCGGGGCGCCATCAGGTGCGGCTGATCTTCTCCGCCCTGACGCTCGGCATACTGCTCGCCGCGCTCGATCAGACGATCGCCGCCACAGCACTGCCGACCCCCCACCGGCCGCCAGGCCCGGCCCGTCCCGGTCCCACCACAGGCCGCGGCCACGGCGAGTGCGCGCGGCTGCCCTCAGTGGGCGGCGTGCCTACCGGTTGCCTGCCGCGCTGCCGCTATAAATCCGGCCGCCGGGTGAACCCTACACTTCTACTATTCGTGTTAGTAGATAGTAGATCGCCAGACAACCAGGAGCTAACCATGCGACACCCAAGAATCATCATCGCCGGCATCGGCCTCGCCGCCGTGGCCGCCGCCGGCGGGGTCACCGCCGCGTCCGCAGTCGGCTCAACCGCCAGCAGCACACCCTCCGCCAGCCCGGCCGCTGCGGCGGCCACGGTGCGCACCGCGCCAGCGAATGTCGCAGGCACGAGCGAGACCATCCTGGTCAACGCCCACGGCCTCCCCTTGTACTTCTACCGGCCCGACACCGCGGCGAAGTCGTTTGTCACAGGAAGCCTGGCCCGGCTGTGGCCTCCGCTGACCTCGGCCGCGCCCACCACAGCCGGAGCGAACGGCAAGCTCAGCGTCCTCAACGACGTCAACGGCCACCAGGTCACCTACAACGGCCACCCGCTGTACACCTTCGCCGGCGACCATGCCGGCCAGGTAACCGGCCAGGGCGTCCAGAACTTCTTCGTGGCCACCCCCGGCCTTACCCCACTCACGTCCTCGGCGGGAACGGCCCCAGCCGCCCCGGCCGGCGGCGGTCTCGGCTACTGAGTGGCCGGTTACCCATCATCAGCGCGAAACCAGCCTTGCCAGCAGCACCCGCACCCGCGGGGCGCCAGGCCACCAGCCCGCTCAGGAATCGACACAGAAGGAGGATGGCCGAGATGACCGACGGACACCCGCGCCCGCAACGGCCGCTGGAAGCAGCAACGCAGAGAAAGGAGCGGCCGGTCCTGCCCACCGGCGCGCTGCGGCGTACCAGCCGACTGGCCGTGCTGCCGCTGCGGCACGCGGCGCGCACCGCCGCCACCGCCAGCCGACTCTCCAGGGCCGCTAGCGACCAAGTCGCTGCCCGCACGGCCGAGCAGCTATTCGCCACCCTGGGCGAGCTCAAGGGCGGGGCAGCGAAGCTGGGGCAGGCGATGTCGGTGCTCGAGGCGGCGATGCCAGCGGAAGTCGCGGCGCCATATCGATCGGCGCTACGGCGGCTCACCGACGCGGCGCCGACCATGCCAGCCGAGGTAGCCCGCCGGGTGGTCGCGGCTGACCTCGCCGCCGCCTACGGCCCGGGCTGGCACAAGCGGCTGGTGGCATTCGATGACACACCTACAGCGGCGGCCTCGATCGGCCAGGTTCACCGCGGACAATGGCGGGATGACAGTGGCCGGATCGTCGACGTCGCGGTAAAGGTCCAGTACCCAGGCGTGGGCAACGCGCTGCGCTCGGACCTGCGCCAGGCCCGGCTGCTTGCGCGGGTGATGGCCCGGCTCACCCGGCTGGACGTGTCCGGCCTGGCGGACGAGCTCGCGAGCCGGATCGTCGAGGAACTGGACTATTCACGCGAGGGACGCGTCCAAGCGCAGGTCGCCGCCGCGTTCACCGGCCGCGCCCCGGAAGCCCTCGCCGCAGCCCACGCCGCCGGGGTGCGCGAGCCGCCGGGCCGCACGAACGTCACGGTCCCGGCCGTGTACGCCGCGACACCCCGGGTGCTCATCACCGGCTGGCTGGAGGGCGCGAGCCTGTCCACGCTGCTGGATGGCCGCACCGATCTGCTTCCGCCGGGCTGGCGCGAACTCGACAGCAACGACGCTGCCAACCTGGCCGCCCGGCTGCTCGGGCACGCCATCTACGCGCCTGCAGCGTGCACCGGCTGGATGCACGCCGATTTGCACCCGGGCAACTTCCTGCTGCTCCCCGGTGGCCGGCTCGGCATGCTGGACTTCGGCGCGGCCGCTGCCACTCCCGGTGGCATCCCGGCGCCGTTCGGGCAGCTCGCGGCCGCGGTACTCACCGGCGACGGGCCTGCGGCGATACGGCTGGCCCGGCAGGTAGGGGCGCTCGCCCCCGACGCCGAGGTCGATCCACAGCTGATCCTGGAGTTGCTGCACCCGGTCGCGGCCACGGGGGCCGCCGATAGCTTCACCTACTCCCGGCCCTGGCTGCGCAGGCTCATGGTCCACCTCACCGCGCCGCGCTTCGCGTCGGCGTTGCGCACCTTGACGCCGCCCCCCGACTACGCCCTCGTCTGGCGGGCGACGCTCTCGGCCGCCGGACTCTTCGCGCAGCTGGGCGCGACGGTGCCCACCCGCGGGTTCCACCTGGCCTACTCCCCAGGTTTCCGCGACGGCATCATCCCCGGCCCGGCCGGGGCCGGCGCGCCAGCCGCTCCGCCATACCAGCTCAACGGCCCCTATCCCTGGGCTGGCACCCACGCCATCGCCGGCCAGGTCCGGTAAGCAGGAGACGCGGCAGACGAAGGCCCGGCAGCTACCGAGCGGCGGGAGCTCGCTCAGCGGCTGAGCCCGCTGTCCTTACGTGGTGGCGCCACCCGAAGACGCCGATGACGGGGTCCGTTCACTCACGCCGCTGGCGAGTGAACATCCCACGAGTCCTATCCGTGATAGTAGGAAAGGCCGCCATCATCGCAGCGCTGGTCGTGGTCAGGCTGAGCTCGGCTGAAATGACCGCGGAGCGGAACGGTGGCCCAGGCCGGGCAGTCGGCACGCAGATGACACAGATAACAGTAGGACATTGGATCAGGCCGGGCGCACCAGGACAAACCGAGATCGGGCCATGACCGCTTGCCGGCAGGTCAGGGGCTGTTTCGTGTCGTGGCGGCCCGCGCAGAATCCGAACCTGGGAGGGCGACGCCATGGTTTACAGAGCTGCCAGGGCTGGCGGTCCCGGCCGCTGGACATCCCGCAGCAGGCGCAGAGCCGGGGCCTCTTTCATTCTCCTACTCCTCATCATCGGGCTGGGTCTATGGCTGGCGGGTTGCGGCGGCGGCCCGCCCGCGGCCAGGGCTCGCGCCACCCTCCCTGCCCGCTGGGTGCGCTTCCTCCACGTCCCGGGCGTCGTCGACCTCACCGGCCCGCGAGGCGATGGGCAGCTCACAGTCGCGGCCGCCGGCCGGCTGTTCCTGCTCAGCATGTCCGGCCAGCCAGTGCCGTTCGCGCGCGGAAGCGGTGGCTACACCACCGCTCTGGGGACCGAGCCGTACATCGCAATGCCGACAGGCAAGCGGGTCACCGGGCTGGGCTGTTCGTTCGGCAAGGATGCCACTTACGCCCTCGAGCCGAACGGCTCCCCGGGTGTGATCAGCATCGACAAGCAGGGGCAGGCACGGCGTTTCGCAAGCCTTCCCGCGGTCCGGCCGGACGGGATCGCGTTCGACGACGTCGGCCGGTTCGGTTACCGCCTCCTGGTCACCGCGACGGTGCGGGGCGGCACGACCGTTTTCGGCGTGGACTGCACCGGCCGGGTCACCACGATTGCCTCGCACGCGCCGAGGGTCGAGGGAGGGATCGCGGTCGCACCATTGTCGTTCGGCTCCTTCGGCGGTGACCTGGTTGCCCCCGATGAGACGACCGGGCAGATCTGGGCGATCGGTCCCGGCGGGAAGACCAGGCTCATCGCCGAGTCACCGTTGCCGGCGGGCGGCGACATCGGAGTGGAAAGCGCCGCCTTCGTGCCGGCCGGCTTCAGCCGGGCCTGGGCGGCGTACGTGGCCGATCGCCGCTCACCGGGCAACCGCCATCCCGGCACGAACAGCATCCTGCGGCTGCCGGGGGCCGAGCTGACCAGGGCGGGGATACACGCGGGCGAACTTGTTGTCGCCAGCGAGGGCGGCGCCCAGACGATCGTCATCAACTGCTCCGCGGTGACCTGCACGGTCCGGCACATCGCGGACGGGCCGGCGGCGGCTCACGTCGAGGGCCACATCGTCTTCGCCCCGCCCAGCTGACCCAGCGGTCGTTAGGTGACCGGTTGAATTGAGAGGTGTACGCGGTGTCCAAGGGCAGCAGGAACAGGCAGCATGCCCGGGAGAAGATCACCAAAATGCGGGCCCTGGAGGCGCGGCGGAGGCGGCGTCGCAGTGGGGTGGCCGGGATCAGTGCGGCGGTCGTGGTGATCGCCGCGGCTGTGGGCATCACGCTCGCGGTCGCCGGGAACAGCGACGGCGCGAACCTGGAGACTGGCGGCACGCCGCAGCTGAAGCTCTCCTCGCTCGCCTCGCTAGGGACCCTCCGGCCGGCCGGCTCTCCCGGGCGGGCGGGACCCGAAGGCGTCCCGATCCCCCGCGCTGTGCCGCTGGCCAGCACCGCCACCGCTGCCACCGGTACGGACATCGACGGGATCGGCTGCCAGTCCAGTGAGCAGACCGTCTTCCACATCCACGCCCACCTGACCATCTTCGTGAACGGCTCGCCCCGCCAAGTCCCCGCCGGGATCGGGGTCCCTGGCGCCCAGGCCCAGAGCACCGCGCAGGGCCCGTTCGTCTCCAGCGGCACCTGCTTCTACTGGCTGCACACCCATGCCGCCGACGGCATCATTCACATCGAGTCCCCGATCCGGCGTACCTACACCCTGGGCGACTTCTTCGACGAGTGGGGCCAGCCCCTCAGGCCGCATCAAATGGGCCCGGCCATCGGCCGTGTTGCCGCGATCTACAACGGCCAGCGCTACGCGGGCAACCCCCGCGACATCCCCCTCAACCCGCACGCCCAGATCCAGCTTGAGATCGGAACCCCGCTGGTCGCCCCCGAGACGATTACCTTCCCACGCGGCCTGTAGGGGATCTGCTCCCAGCCTCCGGGGCGGCCAGCCACGGGCCAGCCGGCGATGCCGACGGCCAGTGCCGTAACCGCGGCGGCCGTCAGACCGCCGATGCTGACCCCGGTGTCGGCGCGCAGAACAGCATTATTTGCACGGCCTGCGTCGTGATCGACCGATAGCTGACGTCCGCATAATAAGGCGGCTCCGCGCGCGCATTCACCGAGTCGGCGTTCGCTCGGGCGCCGAGCTGTGGCCTGCAGGTTTGCTGCCGGAGACCGGTGAATTTGCGCACTAACGGGGGCTCGTGATCTGGTCGGGTGGCGGGTCTTGCAGGGTGGTCAGGGACCCGTGGCGGGCCTTGTACGTGACCCGGCGCACCCGTGCGCTAGGCACGGGAGGCGTCGGCGCGGAAGATGGGCCAGCCGATCTCGGTCCTCCATTCCGCCTCGTCGGGCGTGTCCCCGGCGCCGCGCAGGTAGTACTCGCGCAGCGGCCCGTCGATGCTGATCTCGTGCGTGGTGGCGTACGAGCCGAGCTTGGCGTAGCTGAGGTCCGCGTCGGCGAGTGAGCCGTGGTGGCTGATGATGGCGAGTTCGGCCGCCGGGATCACCAGGGACGTGACCCGCCCGATGGGGCGCACGCGGCCCGGCACGGGGATGAACACGGTGGCCTGGCCGCGGTCCTGCTGCAACAGCTCGCTGGCGAACACCCCGCCGCTGGGCCCGGTGGCGTGCAGGCCCTGGGCCCGGACGGTGGCCCGCAGTTCGCCCAGGGCACCCTGCCACCAGGCCAGGAGGTCCGCCCGGTCGACCACCGCCCCGATGGCCGCCGCCGCGGCGGCGGGCACGCTGCGGTGCTCGATCGCGGCCGGGCCGTCCGGCGGCTGCAGCAGCTTGCGCAGCGACTCGACCGCGGCCCGGGTCTGGGCCAGTTCGGCCTCCAGCCGGTCCAGGTGCGCGGCGATGAGCGCGTTGCGGGCGGGCGCGTCCGGTGCGGCCAGCACCGCCTTGACGTCGGCGACCGGCATCTCCAGGTCGCGCAGCCGCCGGATGACCTGCGCGGTCGGGATCTGCCCGGCCGAGTAGTACCGGTAGCCCGTGTCCGCGTTCACCGCGGCCGGCTCGAGCAGCCCCACCTGGTGGTAGTGACGCAGCGTCTTGACGCTGAGGTGTGTGGCGCGGGAGAAGTCGCCCACGGTGAGCCCTGCTGCCATCAGGCCATTGTCAACCCTCCCGTTGCCGGAGAGTCAATGGCGGAATGCCCCGTTGACCCTCCGGCAACGGGAGCACCGAGGGTGGAGTCGTCAGCGCAAACCAAGCCCTCACCAAGGAGCCGACATGACCCACACCACCGCCCTGGCGCCCGTGCTGGCCGAGCACATCGCCGCTGTCAACGCGTTCGACGAGGACGCCATCGTGGCCACCTTCGCCGACGACGCCCTGGTCAACGACGCGCACCGGGAATTCTGGGGGATCGAGGCCATCCGCCGCTGGGCGGCCAGGGAACTGGCCGGCGACCGGGTGACCATCGCGGTGACTGAGGTCCTCGACCACCACGGCGACACCATCGTCCGCGGCCGCTACGACGGCGACTACGACAAGACGAACCTGCCGGACGAGCTCATCCTGACCAACTACTTCAGTATCCGCGACGGCAAGATCGTCACCCTCATCGTCATCCGCAACACCCCCGCCAGCTACTGAGAGCCCCGATAAGAGAGGAATGCGCCGATGAGCACTCTGGTCACCAACGAGTTGGTTGCCCAGCCCGGCCATCGGGACAATGTCACCAACCTGCTGCTGGAGATCCTCGGCGAGAGCCTCCAGCACGATGGCTGCGAGACCATCCGGATCTTGCGCGATCAAGACGACCCGGATCACGTCGCCGGACTGCGCACTAATTTGATAAAAGTCGGGGCGCGTGGCGATCTCTTGAGTTCGACCGCCGAGCAGTTGGCGACCTGCATAAGT
>DAITAE010000727.1:0-2129 GCA_036824445.1 Streptosporangiaceae bacterium
TGCTGACCTACCCGTCCACGAACGGCGTCTTCGAGACGACGGTGACCGACGTGTGCGACCTTGTGCACGCCGCGGGCGGCCAGGTGTACGTGGACGGCGCCAACCTCAACGCGCTGGTGGGGCTCGCCAGGCCGGGACGGTTCGGCGCCGACGTGTCCCACCTCAACCTGCACAAGACGTTCTGCATCCCGCACGGCGGGGGAGGGCCGGGGGTAGGCCCGGTCGCGGTCCGCGGGCATCTGGCCCCGTACCTCCCTGGCAGCGCCGCCCCGGGCGCCGAGCGCGAGACCGGCACCGGGCCGGTCGCGGCGGCCCCGTACGGGTCGGCGGGCATCCTGCCGATCTCCTGGGCCTACATCGCGATGATGGGCGCCGGCGGGCTGCGCCGGGCCACCCAGGTGGCCATCCTGGCCGCCAATTACGTTGCGAAACGGCTGTCGCCGCACTACCCGGTCCTCTACACCGGCCAGGGCGGGCTGGTCGCCCACGAATGCATCATCGACCTGCGGCCGATCACCAGGGATACCGGCGTCACCGTGGAAGACGTGGCCAAGCGGCTGATCGACTACGGCTTCCACGCGCCCACGATGTCGTTCCCGGTGGCGGGGACGCTGATGATCGAGCCCACCGAGAGCGAGGACCTGGCCGAGCTGGACCGGTTCTGCGCGGCCATGATCGCGATCCGGCAGGAGATCACGCGGGTCGAGAACGGTGCCTACGACCCGCAGGACAACCCGCTGCGCAACGCCCCGCACACGGCGTCCATGCTGCTCGCCGGCGACTGGAAGCACCCCTACGAGCGGGAGGAGGCCGCCTACCCGCTGGCCGGGGACCGCCGGGCCAAGTACTGGCCGCCGGTGCGCCGGATCGACCAGGCCTACGGCGACCGGCACCTGGTCTGCGCCTGCCCCTCGCCGGAAGCGTTCGCGGACTGACGCCCGGCCAGCACCGAAACTGTCGGTGCCGGCGGGCATGGTGACATCCATGGCGGACAGGCGGAAGATCACGGCCGTCGTCTTCGATCTCGGCGGGGTGCTCCTCGACTGGGACCCGCGCTACCTCTACCGGCAGCTGTTCGCCGACCCGGCCGAGATGGAGGACTTCCTCGCCCGGATCTGCACCGCCGACTGGCATCACGCGCACGACCTGGGGGAGGACATCACACAGTCATGCCGCCGCCTCGCCCGGCTGCACCCCCGCTACCGGGACATGATCATGGCGTGGGCGGAGCGCGGCGAGGAGATGATCGCCGGCCAGATCGACGGGACGGTCGGCGTGCTCGCCGAGCTGAAGGCGGGAGGCATGCGGTGCCTGGCCCTCAGCAACATGGAGCCGGCGACCTTCGCCACCCGGCGGGCCCGGTTCGCGTTCATGAGCTGGCTCGACGGCTACGTCATCTCGGGGATCGAGGGCGTGGCCAAGCCGAACCGGCGGATCTTCCAGATCCTGCTGCGCCGGTACCGGCTGGACCCGGCCACGACGGTGTTCATCGACGACTCGCCGGGCAACGTCGCGGCCGCCCGCCGCCTGGGCCTGCACGCCCTGCATTACACCTCGGCCGGCGCGCTCAGGAAGCAGCTGCGCTCGCTCGGCCTCACCGCCCTGGACCCGGCCTGAGATGGCTTCCGCAGGCCCGGTCCGGCCCGCGCAAGCCCCGGAAAGCCGCGCCCGCGTGGACCCCGCGGGGAAGCCCTGCCCGCATAGAGTTGCCCCGTGACGGATCCGCACGCCTACCGGCCGGCCCCCGGCTCGATTCCCGAGTCGCCGGGGGTCTACCGGTTCCATGACGGCCGTGGCCGGGTCATCTACGTGGGCAAGGCCAAAAACCTGCGGGCCAGGCTCAACTCCTACTTCGCCGACTTCGCCAGCCAGCACCCGCGCACCCAGTCGATGCTCACCTCGGCGGCGGGAGTCGACTGGACCGTCGTCCGCACTGAGGTCGAGGCGCTGCAGCTGGAGTACTCCTGGATCAAGGAGTTCGACCCCCGGTTCAACGTGCGCTACCGGGACGACAAGAGCTACCCCTATCTGGCGGTCACCATGGACGAGGAGTACCCCCGGGTCATGGTGATGCGGGGTGCCCGGCGGCGCGGGACCCGCTACTTCGGCCCGTACTCCCACGCCTGGGC
>DAITAE010000728.1:0-2128 GCA_036824445.1 Streptosporangiaceae bacterium
GCGCACTAACTTGATAAGAGTCGGGTCACTTGACCGGCTGGTAGGCGTCGTGTTCTGCGTGGCCGGGGCCGCCCGGGGTCGCCTCCTTGGGCGCCGGCACGGCGCGCGCGCAGCGTCAGGGCTGGGCCGGGGCGCCGTTGATCCGGAACGGCACGGTGACGATGTTGGACGCGACCCCCAGGAGCTTAAGGTCGGCGGCGTTGATGCGCCCGTCGTTGTTCAGGTCGGGGACCACATTCGGCGCATCGTTGAAGATGCCGTCGTGATTGAGGTCGCCGATGACCGCGACGGTGAGCGTGGTGTTGACATTTTGGCCGGCGATGGGCGCACCCACGATCCAGGTGTCCCACAACTCGGTCTCCTTGGAGTCCCGGTTGGTGATGCCGGTGAGGTTAAACAGGTTGGCCAGGTTGGTGCCGGGGCCGGAGAAGCCCGGAAGGGTGTTGTTGGTGGTGGAGGTGAGAACGACCAGGCCGGGCAGGCGGTCGTCCCGGCCGGTCGAGAAGGCGCCAGGGAACGGCGGCACGTTGTTGTGCCCCAAGGGCCCGGTCAGCTGCAGACCGCTGAAACCGGCCTGCTGCAGGTTCTTGCCGAGGAAGTCGACTTCCATATCGACGAACCAGCCGAATCCGCTGGCGCCGGCGTTGGCGCCCCGCTCGGGCGCGAACACCTCGATCCTTACCGGCTTGGCCCGGTGTGAAGCGCCGGTGGAGCTGGCCGGTGATGTGCTCGCGCTGGCGGCCGCCGTCACCGCGGCGGTTGTGCCGATGACCATGGCGGCGGTGGCAGCCGCGACGATACGGCTCTTGTTCATGTGACACGTCCTTGTCTGGCGATCTGGTCTGCTTGGGCGGGCCGGTGAGGGGAGCTGCTGCCCGGACGCCGGTGCGATCACGCCGTAGCCGGTGGTGTTCGCGTGGGTGTCCGGGCCGGGCGGCGGTGGCGTGCATGACCAGGTCCACTGGGCGAGCACCCCCCTCCGCGCCACCGCACTGTGGCCCGGTGCCAGCCATATCGTCCAGCCGCAGCACATGCCGCGGTGGCGATAGCCGACGTAGCCCGCATTACCACCTGCTGGGGGCAACGTCAACAGCCCTTTACTCTTTGGGGGTAGCTTGAATTGCGCTTTAATATCGCTTTACTTCCAGCCGGTGAGACCCGACGAGAACCTGCACACGCCCAGGCGGGGCGAACCATCCGCCTGGCCTTTTTCCGCGGGCACGGCCGGGATTTCTCCGAGCGCGACCGGGCGCTGCTCACGCTCCTGCGGCCCCACCGGCACCGGGCCTACCTAATCGCCGAACGGCGCCGCCACCCAACGCCTCAGCTGATCCCCGGCAGTGGGAGCTGCCGCGTCCGGTCGCCGCTCACCCGGGGCGAGGACCGGTATCGGGCTGATCCGGGGCCGCAGCTCGACGAAGCCGGGTTCGATGAGCAGGGCGCAGCCAGAGTCGTGCCCGTGGCGTCGCGCCGCCGCACGCAGATCCGCCAGATCGGTGCCGCCCAGGTCTTGATCAGCATCTGGCCAGCGCCCGCGCCGAACGGCGGATCTTGTGCACCGGCCCCGGACCAGCGCAGGTCACGGAGCGTGATCAGGGTTTCGCCACGGTGGGAGTAGGTCGATCTTGGCGCTGACATTTGTCCAAGACTGATAGCAGGCAGCCCCCGTATCGTCCCCGTGCATGGGTGATTACGACGTTGAGTACTCGCACGGAATGCACGTGGTCCACGACGGCCCGCGGCAAGCGCCGCCGCTGTTGCTCATTCACGGATCGGGGGCTTCGGGCGCCTCTTGGGGCCCGGTGGTCGGGGCACTCGCCGGCCACCATCAAGTCATCCGGGCCGATCTTCCGGGGTGCGGTCAATCCCCGCCCGCACCGTCGTACGACGTGCCTGAGCAGGCACGCCGCGTGGCTGTGCTGCTCGACGACCTCGGGCTGCGGCACATCACCCTGGCTGGGCACTCCAGCGGCGGCTACGTCGCCACCGCGCTCGCCGAACAGCGCCCCGACCTGGTGGGATCGCTCGCGCTGATCAGCACCGGCCCAAGTCTCGATGCGCTCCTTCCGCAGCCGTTGATCCTCCGGGCGCTGCTGGCCCCGCCTCTGGGCCCGCTCCTGTGGCCGAG
>DAITAE010000224.1:0-7470 GCA_036824445.1 Streptosporangiaceae bacterium
CGCGGTGGGTTATGCCCAGGTGAGCACCGCCTCGAGCGGATGCGGCAGCCGGTCCAGATTCACCGACCCGGCGAGCAGGCGCGCGTAGCGGAGCTTGCGCCTGGCGCCGCTGCCCAGGAACCGCCGTAGCTGTGCCCCGGCAGGCTGACTGCGCCACTCGGGCTGCCATTGCAAGCTGCGGAACGAGCCGAGATCTCCCTGCGAGTCAATGAGCGCTTCAACCCGGGCGGCGCCGATCGCGCGGATCAACTCGTCCTCCAGGTCCTCGACGCAGACGTAGAAGCCCAGTCGCTCCATGTCGGCCCGCGTCCCAGGCGAGCCCATACCGGCGCTGGCCAGACCGCGCCGGACGACGTTCTCCTCGCCGACGTCGCACAGGCCGGCCAGTCTCAGGCCAGCTCCAGCGGGACCAAACTGCGTCAGGTAGCGCGTAATCGCGTGCACGCCCCCGATCGGCAGGACCACCACGCGCTCCGCACCGAGGTCCCGGCCCCGGCGGGCGGCAAGCGTCTCGACCGCGATCTGGTCGCTGATGCCCTCGACAAGCACGACAGCCTCGGCGGCCGCCACCTTAGCCAGCGCCCGGGCTGTGGCCTCGGTCGCAGCCGCCGGCCCATGCACATAACCCTCCAGCAGCCGGCTGGCAAGCTCACGGCGCCTGGTGATGTCCATCGAAGTCGCTTCTGTCCGTGCGCTCACCATACCGAGCGGCCGCGAGCGCGACAGTGTCTCAGACCACACGATACGAGGCCGATCTCACCGAAGATCCTCGCTACTAGGCGGCTTCTGCTCGACCCGGGCGGCAACAACATCGAAGCGCCCAGGCTAGGTACCGATCTGGGTTGCGGTGGTGTCTGGCAGACTGCGATCTCATGGCTGGCGCCTATGAGATGCTCGCTGCCGACTACGACTGGATGTTCGACGACGACGCGGTCGCTAACGGACGCGCGATAAACCTGCCCGCGACGGCACGCCTGCTGCAGCGGATCAGCCGCACCAACCGGGTGCTGGACGCGGCCTGCGGTACGGGCGTCGACGCAGCGGTGCTCGCGCGCCGGGGTTTTACCGTGTGGGCGGCCGACGGAAGCGCGGCGATGGCCGAGGAGGCCGCTGCCCGGTTCCGGCGAGAACGGTTGGCGATCCCGCTGTTGCACAGCCGGTGGGCGGATCTTCCCACGGCCACCGGCGAACGGTTCGACGTGGTGCTGTGTGTCGGGAACTCTCTGGTCCACGCCGCCGGCCGCGACGCCATGGTGCAGGCGCTGACGGGGCTGCGGCGGATGGCCCGTCCCGGGGGATACGTGGTGATTGATTCCCGTAACTGGGAGAAGCTCCATGCCGAGCGCCAGATCGTTCAGGTTGCCGACCGGCTGGTAACTCGCGGGGAGCGGCGATGCCTGGTGTTCTATGCCTGGGAGATACCGGATCGCCTCGGCGACGAGCACACCGCCCATCTGGTGTTCGTCTTCGAGACAGGCGGCCGGATTGAGCCGCACGAGTACCAGATCACGTTCCGTCCCTTCACGATCAGCGAACTGCGCGAACGGCTGGAACTCGCGGGATTGAGGGAAGTCGACACCGACTTCGATGCTTCCCTCGGCCGCTACGCCGTGGTCACAGTAGCGGCCTGAGCGGGGCGCCCAAGCGAACGCCGAATCTGCGGCCCGGGCCCGAGGTGATCCCCCGCCAGCCTCACTGCGCGAGGTCGAGCGCGAGGACGTTCTCACCCCACATGACCCGGCCGGTGTCGGTGAAGCCGTAGCGGAGGTAGAACCCGCGCGGCGAGCCTGGGCCGTCCGCGCAGCTGGTGTAGAGCACCTCGGCGCCGGGCCGCGTCGCCAGGTAGTCCACGACCGCGTCGAGCGTCGCCGCGCCGTACCCACGGCGCTGGAACCGGGGGTCGATGAGCAGCTTCCACAGGAAGTACGGGCCGACGAGGTCGTCGTCCATCGGCTGCGGGATGTTGTCGCTGATCATCGCGAAGCCGACCAGCGCGCCGGTCTCGGCGTCGTGCACCGCCCACGGGTGGGGCATCGCGCGCTGCTCCTCGTCGGCCTCGGCGAAGATCTCCTCCATCGAGTTGAGGTACCGGTCTTGGCCGGGGCCGCGGCGCAGGCCCATGACCGCCGCGCGGTCCCCGGAACTCACGATGTCGCGCAGCCGGACCCTTGCCATCGCCGTCTCCTGCACGTGCTCGCACCTCCACGTCTACAGTCCGGCGGCGGCCGGCGCAAATACCGGGCCGCGGCTTCGCGGCACCGTTGGCGGACAGCTACCGGGCTGGGTCGAGCTTCGCATGGGCGAGCTGGCGACGGGAGGTAATGCCCAGCTTGCGGAATACCTTGCGCAGGTGGTAGTCGACGGTGTTCGGGCTGAGGTACAACTGGGCGGCGATCTCCGCGTTGGTTGCCCCGGCCGCGGCCAGCCGGGTCACTTCCGCTTCCTGGGGCGTGAGGTGGTGACCATCCCGGGCGGCGGCCCGTGCAGGCAGGTTTTCCCCGGCCGCCGACAGCTCCAGGCGGCTTCGCTCGGCGAAGCCCCGCGCGCCGATGTCCTCGAACAGCTGGCAGGCGGCGCGCAGGCTGTCGCGGGCATCGCGCAGCCGCCGGGCCCGGCGCAGCCACTCCCCGTAGACCAGGTGGCTGCGGGCCAGGTGGCCGGGACCACGGGCCCGGGCATGCTGGTCGATGGCTTCCCGGTAATGGTCTTCCGCGCTGGCCTCGTCGCCGGCGGTCAGCGCCCGGGCCCGGGCCAGGAATCCCAGGAGCACCGGGCCGGGAGCGGCCGCAGCCAGCATGGCCAGCCGGGCGACCAGATCCGCGGCCGCCTCGCCGTGCCCGGAGCGCTGCGCCGCCTCGACCAGGTCGGCTAGCACGAACTTGACCTGCGAGGTGTCATCGATCCCGGCCGCGAAGCTGGCGTGGGCCGCCTCATAGCGGCCCTGGCCGAGTTCGAGGACGCAACGGGCGTAGTCGGCGAACACGAGCTGGTAGCCCTGCCCCTGGCGGTTAGCCTCGTCGGTGACCTGGTTCAGCAGGGCGTAGGCGTGCTCAGGCGGCCCGCGCCACGCGGTGATGAGCAGTGACCCAATGGTCCACGGCTGCCCCCGGGCTTCGGATATCGCGGTCAGCTCGGCGAAGCACCGCTGCGCCTCGCCCAGGTCGCCGCCCAGCAGGCCGGACATCCCGGCGTGGCTGAGCGCCAGGGCCAGGTCGATCATCGCCCCCTGCTCCCGGGCGGCTGCTTCCATCCGGCGGCTCAGTTCGCGCAGCCGGGTGTCGTCCACGAGGATCGTTGCGTCCGCGCAGGCCGCGGCGAGCCACTGGAACATCTCCGGCGGATCCGCGGTTTCCTGCCGCACCGCGTCGATCGCGGCGCCAAGCAGCGGCGAGGCCGCGTCCAGGCCCTGCAGCTGGAGGGCGGTGTCCGCGTCCAGCAGCAGATCGCCAATGGTGGCGGCGGTGCCCCGCGGTAGCGCTAGCGTCTCCGCTACCCGGGCCACGTCCCTCCGGGTCGTTCCCGCGGGCGCCAGCCGCCCGCTGATCTGTGCTTCGACGATGGCTTCGACCAGGATGTCGCGGGCCAGCCGGATGTCGACCGGACCGACCCGGGTGGCCGCGGCGAGCAGCGCCGACGTCGCCTTGGCCGGCTGGCGCTGGGCGTGGTGGATGCGGGCCTGCACCCGCAGGGCGAGGCCGGTGTGGCGTGGATCGTCCCGGTAGGTGGCGGCGGCATCCACCTCGGCTTGTGCCCGGTTGAGCGCTCCGGCGCTGCCGCTCGCTTCGGCCGCGCTGAGCAGCCGGCGGGCGCGTTCGGCCTGGCCCACGCTCAGCGTGGCCGCGCGGTGGAACAGAGCGGCCGCCGACGACCAGCCGCCCCGGCCACGGGCCCGGGCCCCGGCGCGTTCTAGTTCCTCGGCCACGGCCTCATCCGGGCCGGTAGCCGCCTGGGCCAGGTGCCAGGCCCGCTGGTCCGGCTCGGTTGGTCCGGTGGCCGCGGCCAGCCGGTCGTGCGTGCGCTGGCGCTGGGCGAAGGACGCGCCGTAGTAGACCGCGGAGCGGATCAGCGGGTGACGAAAGCGGACCACGTCGCGGATGGTGATCAGCTGCCGGGCCTCAGCCGCGGCCGCCGCCTCGCTGCTGAATCCGAGGTCTCGGCCCGCCCGCCACAGCAGGCCTGGGTCACCGGTCGGGTCGGCGGCCGCGGCCAGCAACAGGGCCTGGGTGTCGCCCGGCAGTCCCTGGATCTCCCGCAGGTAACGCTGCTCGAGCTGGCGGCCCACCGGCACTGGCTCGGGCAGCGGCAGGTCGCTGGGCAGTTCCCCGGAGGCCAGTTCCTGGCCGATTTCGATCAGGGCCAGCGGGTTCCCTCCGGTCTCGGCCACGATCCGGGCCACCTCCGGGCGGAGCAGCGCGGGCCCGGCCGTGGCCGCCAGCAGGGCCCGGGCGTCCGCCTCGGCCAGCCCGGCCAGCCGCAGCTCAGGGAGCCCTTCGAGCAGGCCATGCCGGGCCGGGGGTTCCCGGACCGCGAAGATGATCGCGATCGAGTCGCCGTACAGGCGCCGCGCCACGAACGCGAGGGCGTCGGCGGACTCGCGGTCCAGGCAATGTGCGTCGTCGACCAGGCACAGCAAGGGCTGGCGTGCGGCCTGCTCGGCCAGCAGTCCCATCGTGGCCAGGCTGACCAGGAAACGGTCTGGTGTCCGGCCCTCCTGCATGCCGAAGGCCAGGCGCAGTGCTGTGCGCTGGGGCACGGGCAGGGAATCCAGGCTGGCCAGGCCGGGCCGGAGGAGCTGGTGCAGAGCCGCGAAGCTCAGCTGCATTTCGGTCTCGACCGCATCCACCCGGATGACATGCATGCCCGCGGCGGCGGCCTGGGTGTAGTCCAGCAGCGCTGTCTTGCCGACGCCGGGCTCGCCCCGGATGATGAGGGCGCCGCTGTGGCCCCGGCGGGCGCGAGCCAGGATCTCGTCAAGGCGGCCGCGTTCCTCGCCGCGTCCGAGCAGGCCCTCCACGGGGCAAATCTACTGCCGCATGGGCCGCGGGCGGCCGCAGCGCCCGATGCGGCACGTGGTCGGCGGCGCTGCGGACTACGTGCCGCACGTGATGCCCGGCTCGCCGCTGGTGGTTGAGCATGGGACCACCCAAGGCCACCGGTGGCCGTCTCGGGGCAGTCACCGGCCCGGGCCGGACAGGAGACTGCCATGCCGATGATCGACGTATACGCCGCCGAAGGAACCTTCGCCAGCAAGCACGACCTGGCCCAGCAGCTGGCTGCGGCGGTCATGCGCTGGGAGCAGGTGCCACCCATCGCGCTGTTCGAGAAGAACACCGCTGCCTTCGTTCACGACCTGCCCGCCGATGCGATCTCCAACGTCGCCGGGGACAGCAACTACGTCCGGGTCCAGGTCCTCACCCCGGCCGGTGTGCTCGACCGCGACAAGCAGCTGGGTGTGGTCAGGGAGCTCACCGACATCGTTGCGACCGCGGCCCGGGACGCCACGCTCGCCGGGCGGACCTGGGTCTTGATCACCGAATCCCCCGATGGCGGGTGGGGCATCAACGGGCACGCCAGCACCGGCGCCGACATCGCCGAAGCGGCCCGCAGTGAACTGGCCAGCAAGCCGAAGGAGCCACTGTCATGACGACCCCGCCCAATATCGTCCTCGTTCACGGCGCTTGGGCCGACGGCTCAAGCTGGAGCTCGGTGGTCGAGCGCTTGCAGGCCGGCGGATACCACGTCACCGCACCGCAGTTCCCACTGACCTCGCTGGCCGACGACGTCGCCCGGCTGCGCCAGGTGCTTGACTTCCAGGACGGCCCGACGGTCGTCGCCGGGCATTCCTACGGCGGCCAGATCATCACCGCGCTGGGTACCGACGCGCCCAACGTGGCCGGCCTGGTCTACATCGCCGCGTTCGCGCTGGATCAGGGTGAGTCGCTGGGTGCACTGCTGTCCCAGGGCCCGCCGACCCCGGCCCTGGCCCACCTGTTCACGGACAAGCAGGGCTTCGGCTGGCTGTCCGAGGACGACTTCGTCAACCACTTCGCGGCCGACGTCGACCCGGTCCGGGCCAGAGTCATGTACGCCGTGCAGCAGGCCCTGGCCGGCTCCGCCTTCACCGACGTGATGGGCGTCCCGGCCTGGAAATCCCAGCCGAGCTGGTACCTGGTGGCCAGCAACGACGAGGCGATCCCGCCCGCCGCCGAGCGCCAGTTCGCCAACCGCATGGGAGCGACCACCGTCGAGATCCCCTCCAGCCACGTGGCCATGGTGTCCCAGCCGGACAAGGTCGCACGGCTCATCGAGTCGGCAGCGCAAGCCGCGCCCGCTTAGGAAGGGACGCCTCGATGAACGACCGCGATGCCCCGCCGGCGCAGTGAGCACCGGCTACCACTCGGCGCCGAACCTGCGCGGGCGCCGAACGGTGCCATCGCGCCGATCAGCGTCCAGTAGAGCCAGCGCGGCGGCGGCGGCCTTGCGGTCGGCTGGGGATCTCGGCATGGGCCAAGCCGGTGGACGATGGGTGCATGGACGATCAGGTGTCGCGCGGTCCGCTGGCTGCCTTGCTCGATGATGCCGCGGCGGGCCGGTTCCCGCCCGCGGACGGGCGCGTGACCGTCTTGCCGCCGCCGTCGGCCAGGGACGCCGGTGTCATCGGGTTTACCGCGCACGCGGTCATCTTCATCGACGCCGACCCGGCCTGGGTGACCGCCCAGGTGCCCGCCGATGACCTGTCCGGGCCGCTGGCTCCGGCGTTCCTGCACGCGCTCTGCGCGCACACCAACCGCCAGGCGCACAGCACCGACCTGCTCTGTGCCGCCTGGCCCTTGCCTGGGCCGCCGGGTGTCGCCCTCACACCCGAGCCCGACCTCGCCCATCCGCGCATCGCGCGAGCGTTGCGCTACCGCGATGATGTGCGGGCCTGGCGCGCCGAGGGCGGCGTGGTGCTGACCGGCCGCGGCGTCGCCGGCCGCTGGGAGGCCGCCATTGAGGTCGACCCCGGTCACCGCTGCCGCGGGCTCGGCCGCGCACTGGCGGCAGCCGCGCGCCATCTGGTTCCCGCCAGCGCGCCGGTATGGGCGCAGATCGCCCCGGCGAACGCGGCAAGTGTCCGGGCCTTCCTCGCGGCCGGGTTCCAGCCCGTTGGCGCCGAGGCGCACCTGACCCGCGCGGGCCTGGGCGTGTGACCGGGCATTCCCGCGCAGATCAGGTCAGTTGGTGATGCAGCCGCCCGCACCTGCCGATCTCACGCCACGGTGATGACGATCTTGCCGCGCGTGTGCCCCTCCTCCACCTGGCGCAGGCCCTCGGCGGTATCGGCCAGGGTGTAGGTCCGGCCGACGACCGGCGTGAGCTTCCCGTCCTCGATGAGCCCGGTCACGTCGATCAGCTCCTGCTGGTTCTGCCGGGTCGGGAGCGGGCGCAGCCGCTGCGAGACGAACGCGTTGGCCACCACTGCCCGCACGA
>DAITAE010000225.1:0-7465 GCA_036824445.1 Streptosporangiaceae bacterium
CCAGCTGCTCCAGCGCGTAGGCGCGCACGGTCTCCAGCATGCGCCACCGGCCGCCTTGCCCGTTCGCGCTCGCTAGCAGGCTCTTGTCGGCCAGCCGGCCAACCAGGTCGGCCAGGGCCGCGGTGTCGCCGTCGGACGCGATGGCGCTGGCCGCGTCCAGGTCGAACCCGCCGACGAACACGCCCAGCCGGCGGAACACCGCCCGTTCATCGTCGTCGAGCATGTCATGGCTCCAGCCGATGACCGCCCGCAGCGAATGGTGGCGCGCGTCCGCACCGCGGCCGCCGGCCAGCAGGCGCAGCCGGTCGTCCAGGCCTGACCGGAGGCCCGCCATCCCCAGCGACGCGCTGCGAGCCGCGGCGAGCTCGATGGCCAGCGGCATCCCGTCGAGGCGGGCGCACAGTTCCGCGACGGCCGACCGGTCCGCCGCGAAGTCCGGCGCCACGGCCCGGGCTCTGTCGAGGAACAGCGCCGCGGCTTCCGAGCCCGCGGCATCGTCGAGGTCATCGGCCAGGGAAAGCGGCCGGATGGGCACCGTGCGTTCGCCGCCGACTGCGAGCCGCTCGCGGCTCGTGGCCAGGATGGTCACGCCGGGGCAGGCGGCGAGCAGCCGCTCGGCGAACGCGGCGACGACGTCCAGCAGGTGCTCGCAGTTGTCCAGCACCAGCAGCCACCGGCCCTCGGCCAGGTGGTCGAGCACTGCCTTGTCCAGCGGCTGTCCCGGCTCCTCGGTCACCCCAAGGAGCGCGGCGACCGCCTGGGTGACGAATCCCTCGGCGACCGGGACCAGATCGACGAACACGCACCCGGACCGGAAGGAAGGCGCGGCTTCCCGGGCGACTTCGACCGCCAGGCGGGTCTTGCCCACCCCGCCCGGGCCGACCAGGCTCACCAGGCGCGAGGTCTGGAGCGCCGCGTTGATGGCGTCCCGCTCGCGGTCCCGGCCCACGAAGCTGGTCCACGGTGCGGGCAGCCCCAGCGGGCCGGCGGGCCGGGTGACGGGGGCGAGCACGGTCTGGGCAAGTTCGGCCAGTTCACGGCGGTCCGCTACGCCGAACTTCCGCAGCAGCGAGGAGACGTGACTTTCGACCGTACGGACCGAGATGTGCAGCTTGCCGGCGATCTGTGCGTTGCTGCGGTGTGCCGCGAGCGCCTCGAGCACTTCCGCCTCGCGTTGCGACATCCCAGCCGGGTAGTCCCCCATCTCCCCATCCTCGCCGATCCGCGCTGGATCCGTGGTGAATGGGTGGTGGTTCCGTGGTCGCCACGGATGTCCTCTCACCAGCCGCGACGCAGGCTGGACCCAGAACGACTCACCGAGGAGGACGCCATGATTTACAACCACCCAGCCTTCGCCGCAGCCCTGGCCGAGCAGCGCAGCCGCGAACTGATCGCCGAGGCCAGGTCCGTCCGGCTGGCCCGCGCTGCGCGCGCCGCCCGTTCCGCCCGCGATGGCGACGATGGCGGCACCGAGCGGTCCGCGCGCTGGTTCGTGCCGCGCCGCAGGGGCCTGGCACGCCTGCGCCCCGCCCGCGCCCGTTGAGGCATCCGACCGCACGCGCCGGGATGGCCGGCGCGTGCCCTGCCGGGCACGTGGCCGTTCAGCCAGGCTGGTGACGTGACTCACGTCGCGCAGCCCGAACCTGAGCGCAGGTCGGCCCGTTGTCAGGGTGTTGGAGTTGCGGCCCCGTGAGCACGACAAGTCCTGGGCCCGGAGTTATGGCATTTGGCCTGGAGGGCCATAACCCTCGCGGGGGACCTGGGGGTCAGAAGATGGAATTGCTGGAGCGGGACTCGTTCCTGCGGACGCTGGCCGAGTACGCCGGTGAGGCGAGGCAGGGCGACGGCCGTCTGGTCCTGGTGTCCGGGGAGTCCGGCATCGGGAAGACCGTCCTGCTTGAGGCGTTCCAGCGGCGCCTGACGGGCGCCCGCTGGCTGTGGGGGGCCTGCGATGGCCTGCTGACCCCCCGGCCTCTTGGCCCGGTGTTCGACATCGGCTCGCAGCTTGGTGGCGAGCTCGCCGATCTGTGCCACCGGGGGGCTGAGCGGGACCGGCTGTTCGCGGCCTTCCTGGCCGAGCTCGACACGCCGGCGGCGTTCACCGTGGCGGTGATGGAGGATGTCCACTGGGCCGACGAGGCAACGATCGACCTGCTGAGCTTTCTTGGACGGCGGCTGGGGCGCATAAAGGCGCTGCTGCTGGTCACTTACCGTGACGACGAACTCGGCGGCGATCACCCGCTGCGCATGGTGCTGGGTGACCTCGCCACGCAGCGCGCCACCCGGCGGATGAAACTGCCGCCATTGTCGGAGGACGCCGTGCGGGCGCTTGTGGGACAGCGGGACGTGGATGCCGCCGAGCTCTTCCGCGTCACGGGTGGCAACCCGTTCTACGCGAGCGAGATCATTGACGCCGGGTGGCCGTCGGTGCCGGCGACCGTCCGCGACGCGGTGGGAGCGCGGCTGGCCCGGTCGGGTAACGGCTCCCGCGAGATGGTGGAGGCCGCCGCGGTCGTTGGCGCGCGGGTGGACCGGTCCCTGCTGTCGTCGGTCCTGGATGGTCCGGGCTCAAGGGTCGATGAGTGCCTGGAGACCGGGATCCTCGTGCCCGATGGGACCAGCGTGCGGTTCCGGCACGAGCTTGTCCGGATGGCGGTGGAGGCAGCGATCGCGCCGCACCGAAAGCTGGAGCTGCACGCGCGCCTGCTGGCGGAGCTGGAAAGACGCGGCGATGGTGATCCCGCCCTGCTCGCGCACCACGCCGAAGGTGCCGGGGACCGGCAGGCCGTGCTGCGGCACGCGCCGGAGGCGGCCCGGCGCTCCTCCGCGCTGGGCGCACACCGCGAGGCCGCGGCGCAGTTCGAGCGCGCTCTGCGGTGCGCTGGGGAAGCCGACCGGCCGGTTCTGGCGGCGCTGTACGAGGGCGCCGCGGGCGAATACTCGCTGCTTGATCGGTGGGAAGAGGCGGAGCGGGCGCTGCGCAGCGCCCTCCGGATCCGGCGCGAGCTGGGCGATCACCTGAACGTCGGGGAGGATCTCCGCCTGCTGTCCACTACGCTCTGGCGACTGTGCCGCGGAGAGGAGTCGGACCGGGCTGCCGAGGAAGCCGTCCAGGTCCTCGAGGCCTTGCCGCCCGGCCAGGAGCTGGCCTGGGCGTACGCGAACCTTGGCGCCCGCTACATGCAAATGGGGCGAAGTGGTGCCGCGGTCGGCATTGGCGAGAAGGCGCGGGCTCTCGGCGAGGACCTGCACCAGCGTGATGTCATCAGCCACGCCCTGAACACGATCGGCTGCGCGCTTATGGCGACGAGCCGGGACGGGGTGGGCTCGGTCGAGCGTGCACTGCGGATCGCGCTCGAGGCCGACCTGCAGGAAGCGGCCGGGCGCGCGTATACCAATCTCCAGATGATCGCGTCAGCCCTGCACCGCTTCGGGGAGGCGGAGCGCTACTACAACGAGGGCATGGCCTACTGCGACGGGCGCGAGATCGGTGTTTTCAGCATGTGCATGAGGGGCAACCGGGCCTACGCGCTCATGCTCTTGGGCCGGTGGGACGAAGCGGCGGACATCTGCGTCCAGATGCTGGGCCGTCAGGGCATCTCGCCGGTGAACCGGCTGAACCCGCTGCGGGTCTTGGGAGCCATCCGCGGCCGCCGCGGCGACGAGGGGGCATGGGAGCTACTGGATGAGGCGCTTGCCCTGGCCGAGGGAACGGGTGAGCCGCTGTGGATCGTACCGGTGCGGGCGGTCCGGGCGGAGCTGAGATGGCTGTCGGGCCGGCCTGACCTCGCGGCCGAGGAGGCCCGGGCGGGCTACGACCACGCGGTCGGGCACGTCGATGCGTGGACGCTCGGGTCGGTCGCGATCTGGCTGCCCAGCCTCCCGCAGCCGGCTCAGCTTTCGGGACCATTCGGCCGGGTGATGGCCGCAGACTGGCACGGCGCGGCGGCGGCATGGAGCCGGCTCGGCCGGCCCTACGACGCGGCCCTGTGCTGGCTGCGCTCGGCGGACGAGGCCGGGCTCAGGCAGGCCCTCGCAGCCCTTGATGGCCTGGGGGCGCGGGCAACCGCCGCCGCGGCCCGGCGCAGGATGAGGGAACTCGGGATGAAAGCGATCCCGCGGGGGCCCCGGCCGGCCACGCGGGCGGCTCCAGCGGGGCTGACGGCGCGCCAGCAGGAGGTTCTGGCGCTGCTCACCGAGGGCCTGCCCGACCTGGAGATCTCCCGCCGCCTGTTCATCTCGGAGCGGACGGTGCACCACCACGTCTCCGCGGTCTTGTCCAAGTTCGGCGTCTCCTCCCGGACGGCCGCGGCCCGCGAGGCCGCCCGGCTGGGCATCGATGCCCCCGCCTAGGCTCCTTTCGCCGGCCTGGGCAGCTCCGGCCGACCTGGGCAGCTCCGGCTGACCCGGGCAGCTCCGGCCGACCTGGGCAGCTCTGCCCGACCCGGGCGCGGCTGACCCGGTCTCTGATCCAGCGCCTACTGCCCTGGCCTCTAAGCCCAATTGCTCCCCCGAAGTAGGGCGTCTGCCTGATGCGCCTGACCGGGACTTATGGCGAGTCTTGCAGGAGCGGGCCGAAGCTGCGGGCCCGCACTGCAAGCCGGAAGGGGGCAGCACGAGGATGCAGCCGCAAGACACCGGCGGAATGGCACTGCCCTGCCAGAGCGACCCGGAGTTGTTCTTTGCCGAGAAGCCGCAGGACATAGGGCGGGCGAAGAGCCTGTGCCGTCGCTGCCCGCTGCGGCCCGCCTGCCTGGCCGGGGCATTGGAGCGCAGCGAGCCGTGGGGTGTCTGGGGTGGCGAACTGTTCCAGCACGGCGCGATCATTGCTGATAAGCGGGCACGCGGGCGACCGCGTACGGCCCGTGTGGCCGCCTGACACCCCGCGCCCGGGGCTCGTTAAGCATGACGGGTGTAGACCGCGAGGTACCAGACGAAGCGGCCGGCTGTAGCGACCCGCTTGAGCCCGGCCTCGGCGATCCTGGCTTCGATCCGGTCGATGTCGTGCACGAATGCCCGGAACGGCTGCTTCCTCATCCGGCGCAGACCGTTCTCCCCCGCGATCCCGGCCCGGGCCAGGACGCCGCGCCACCCCGAGGAGAACGGGACCACGAAGCCGTACGCGAGGCGCGCCGCGCGAAGCGAGTTGTCGAGCAGGGCATCAACATCCGGATAGCAGCAGATCACCTTGTCCAGCACCACCACATCGTGGGGCGCCAGGTCCATCCTGGACCCATCGCCAACGGCGAACGTCACACGATCCGCCAGCCCAGCCTCGGCGGCCAACCTGGAGGCCTCCCGGATCGCCACGGGGGAGAGGTCGACGCCGGTGGCACGCACCGCCCCACGCGAAGCCGACGCGAGCGTGAGCCCACCCAGCCCGCAGCCCACCTCGAGCACCGTCCTGCCGGCGATTCGCTGCCGGCCCATGAGGTCGAGGAGAGTCCTGGAGAGGCCGCGGACGGATCCCGGGCGAGCCCGCCGGCCTCTGGCGCTCGCGCACTTGTCGAAGCACTGGGCGACACCTTCAGGTTCCGCGGAAGTCATCCCCTCTTGATAGCCGCCTTCGAAGACTGAGGCAATGCAGGACCAGGTGGTAACCGGCCGCGCGTTCGCGAATCTTGACCGTCTTCCGTTCGGGCGCTCCGCGGACGGCTTGTTCCACGGCACGGCTCTATCTGCTCGTGGCGCTGGTGGTCAGTGGTGGCGCGTCGAGGCTGCAATGGAGGCATTCCTCGGGCTCGGGCGCACCGGCTGGGCGGGGCGCCCGCTCGGGGTTGGTGATCGTGAACGCGGCGAGCACCCCGCCCGCGGCGCACGTGATACCCGAGATGAGCACCGCGGTATGGAACCCGGCAGCGAGCGCGGCCGGGTGCAGGTAGACCGTGCCGGTGATGCCCGCGAGCGCCGGCAGCACGGCAACCGCCAGCAGGCCGCCGAACCGGGCCACATCGTTGTTGACCGCGGATGCGATACCCGAGTGCTCTGCGGGCGCCGAGCTCATGGCGGTGGAGGTGAGTGGCGCGACCGTGATCGCCAGCCCGAGCCCGAAAATCACGACCGGCGGCAGCACATAAATCAGGTAGTTCGCTCCCTCCGTGCTGATCGTGAGCAGGGCCAGGCCGGCGCCGACCACGACCGGGCCGACGCTCATCTGCAGCCGGGGCCCGATCCGGGCCGCGAGCTTCCCGGAGCGGGCAGACAGCGCCAGCATGATGATGGTCAGCGGCAGCAGCGCGAGACCGGAGGCGAGCGGCGAATAACCCGACACGACCTGGAGCACCACCGGCAGCAGGAAGGTCGCGCCAACCAGCGCCGCATACACGATGAACGTCACGGCGTTGGTCGCCGCGAACTGCCGTTCCCGGAAGATTGAGAGCGGCAGCATCGGCGAGGACGCACGGTGTTCGCGGACCAGGAAGGCGGCCAGCCCTGCGACGCCTACAACCGCCATCACGAGCACCGATGGCGACGACCAGCCGAGCGTGGGGGCCTCGATGAACGCGAACGTGATACCGGTCAGGAACACCACCGCGGCCAGCGCGCCCGCGTAATCGATCTTGCCGGTGACGGTCACGTCACGCGATTCGGGAACGTGCCGTGCGCCCAGCGCGACAACCACGACCGCGATGGGAACGTTGATGAAGAAGATCCACCGCCAGGACGCGGCCGTGATCAGGTAGCCGCCGATCAGCGGCCCGGCGGCGATGGCGACGCCGCTCAGGCCTGACCAGGCGCCGATCGCCCGGGCCCGGTCATCGGGTACGAACGACGCCTCCAGGATCGCCAGGCTTCCCGGCGTGAGCAGCGCCGCGCCGACACCCTGGAGCACCCGCGTGACGATGAGGAACAGGGCGTTTGGGGCGAGCCCGCACGCCGCCGAGGCCACGGCAAACCACACGATGCCGATCAGGAAGACCTTCCGCCTGCCGAACCGGTCGCCCAGCGAGCCGCCGAGCAGGAGGAACGCGGCAAGCGTCAGGGTGTAGCCGTTGATCACCCACTGCAGGTCGCTGACGCCCGTGTGGAAATCGCGCCCGATGGTCGGCAGGGCGATGTTGACGACGGTGGCGTCCAGCGCGGCGATCCCGGAGCCGAGCACTGTGATCGCCAGCACCCAGCGCCCCGGCGCCGAGGAATACGTGAGGACGGGAGCTTCCGCTTGGGTCATATCGTGTGCCGACTTCCAGCGCTTCGATGTCCGGCTGGCAGTTGACTACCTTACGGGCAACCAAGCTTGCCGGTTTCCTTCATTGTGCATGCAGCCTGATCGGCGCCGGCGTCGGCGTACGTCCTGCCGGTCGCGCGGCGGCGGATAGGCGCCGCGCGACCGCTGCCCGGAACGAGCGCCCGCCCAGGCCGGTCAAGATCTGAGCCCGCTGCGTTGCCGGGATGGGCACGCCGGGGCCGGGGTCGGCTACCATGCACCGAGTCCCCGCCGGTGTAGCTCAGTTGGCAGAGCAGC
>DAITAE010000226.1:0-6201 GCA_036824445.1 Streptosporangiaceae bacterium
GACACCATGATGGCGGCGTTCCACCGGATATAGGCGCGGATGCGCCGCTCGACGTACTCGTCGCCGGGGAACCAGGGCTCACCCTCCGGCGGGATCGTGTTGATGTAGTCGGTGCTGCGCAGGCCGGGGACGCCGACCTGCTGTTCCCTGGCCCGCTCGAGCAGGCGCAGCATGACGTACCTGGCGCGGGACCGGCCGCGGGTGCGAACGACGTCGTCGAACGACTCGACCCACTCCCTGGTCTCGTCCGGGTCGATATCCGGCAGCTGCGTCGGGAGGCCGTCGCTGATGATCGAGAAGCGCTGACGTCCAGCAGGCACGGGGTATCCCGCCTTCCGCGATGGTGGCGGCTGGTAGCCGCCGCGGGGGTGGCCGGGGGTAGCTGGTTGCCGCCCCCGTTGGTCAGGGGTTGTCCAGACCAATTCTGGTCCGTGTGCCCGGCCCACGCATCCCCGCCCGGACCCCAGGTGAACCCGGCCCTCCCCACAGAAGAGCCCGGCGTGCCAGGCTTGGTACATCGAGGGTGCGCGAGGGCACACTCTCAGGCTATGTGAGTCATTCGAGCCGTCAACGCGAGAGAGGCGGGTCTATGGAAGCAGCGGTAGGAGATCGGCTTCACATTCACGGGCATAACGTCGGCGACCCGGGCCGGACTGGCGAGATTGTCGAGGTTCGTGGCAGCGCGGGAGAGCCGCCTTACCTGGTGCGCTTCGAGGATGGGCGCACGCGGCTGGTGTTCCCGGGCCCGGATGCGGTGGTCGAGCGCGTGCGCCGCGCCAGCAGCACGCGCAAGGCGGCGCCGCGCACGAAGACCGCGGGCCGGGGGAAGGGCGGCGCGGCGGGCGCCGGCGCGAAGAGTGGCGCCGCCCGCAAGAAGGGTGGCAGATAGTACGGCCGCCGGGATCGTCTTACTGGGCAGGTACGGCGGGTTGCGGCGGCGGGGGGTCGTTGCCACAGTCGTTTGGTATGAAAAGCGAAGTGATCCACGTCGTGACCGGACGGCGGGAGAGCGTGCACGACATCACGTCAGCCTGCGCTGAGTTCACCGCGACGGCGGCGGGGGGTGGTGACGGCCTGCTGCACGTGTTCGTCCCGCATGCCACCGCCGGGCTGGCGCTGATGGAACTCGGTGCGGGCAGCGACGCCGATCTGCTGTCGGCGCTGGCGGAAATACTGCCCGCCGATAATCGCTGGCGGCACGCGCACGGGTCGCGCGGGCACGGCCGGTCACACGTTCTGCCCGCGCTCGTCGCGCCGTTCCTGCTGGTACCGGTCCTGGCCGGCCGCATGGCGCTGGGAACCTGGCAATCGGTGGCTCTTGTCGACCTGAACGTGGACAATACGGACAGGCAGGTGCGCCTGTCGTATCTTGCATGACTCGCGTGCGGGAGGAAGGCTCGGGGGGAAGCGTGGATTTCACATCGGGGCCGTTTGGCACTTGCGCGGCGGGCCGACCCAGTGTGGACTGTGCGGGCAAGCAGTGCGCACACGGCGGCTGCGGTAATCCGCCCGCCAACGCGGCTCCGGCCGGGCGGGCGGCCGGACGCGGGGATGGTACCGCGAGAAGGGATCTGAGGAGGAGTCAGTGAGCGCGACCGCGCGCCAGGCGCAAGATCAACAGGGCCTGGCCGAACGACTCGGCATCAAGCCGGGTCAGGTGGTGCAGGAGATCGGCTACGACGACGACTGCGATCAGGAGTTGCGCGAGGCCATCGCCCGCCAGAAGGACACCGAACTTGTCGATGAGGACTACGACGACGTCGTCGACGTGGTCCTGCTGTGGTGGCGGGACGGGGACGGCGACCTCGTCGACGCCCTGGTGGACGCGCTCACGCCACTCGCCGACGGTGGCTACATCTGGCTGCTCACGCCGAAGGCCGGCCGGGCCAACCACGTGGAGCCCAGTGAGATCGGCGAAGCGGCGCCCACCGCGGGGCTTTCCCAGACGTCCAGTGTGAGTGCGGGCCGCGACTGGCTCGGCACCCGCCTGGTCGCACCCAGAGCCCGCCGCTGAGCGCCGGGCCCGTGCGGGCCTGGCCGCTGATGGCGCGGGCGCCGGCGCGTGTGCGCACCTGGGGATGGCTGATGGCAGACTGAGCGTATCGGTGTGCCCAGGCACGGCGTTCCCGCGTATGCGCCTTCCGCAAACGGGCATGCGTCTCCGCAGAAAGGACGAGTGAATGGCGGTCGAGGTCGGCCAGGAGGCCCCGGATTTCGAGCTGCAGAACCAGCATGGCGAGCCCGTCCGGCTGTCCAGCTTCCGAGGGGCCAAGAATGTGGTGCTCGTCTTCTACCCGCTCGCGTTCAGCGGCGTGTGCACGACGGAGCTGTCCGCGCTGCGTGACGACTTCCTCCCTGAGGTCGCGAGGGATGACGTTGAGCTGCTCACTGTGTCGGTGGATTCCACGTACGTGCTGCGGAAGTGGTCGGACACCGAGAACTTCGGATTCGGCCTGCTGTCAGACTTTTGGCCACACGGCGGGGTCGCCAGCCTCTACGGTGTGTTCGACGCCGACAAAGGCCTGGCCAACCGCGGCACGTTCGTGATCGACAAGTCAGGCGTCGTCCGGTGGAAGGTAGTCAACCCGCTCCTCGAGGCGCGTGACATCGCCGAGTACCAGAAGGCGCTCGCCGAACTGGACTAGGCGCCGGCAGGCCCTCGGGGAGACAGCGAAGGAACGGGACACGATGGCCTGCTATCGCTGTGGCTCGCGGCAAGTGGACCCGGTACGGGGACATAGCCCGTGGCGGCGCGGCGTCCGGGGCGATCAGCAGGTCCTGATCTGCCCCACCTGCCAGGGCATGCACGACTGGAAGGCGGACCTGGACCCGTGCAGCCGGTGCGGCAGCGTGCGGCTGGTCCGTCGGCTCGGCGAGGTAGAGTGCCGCGACTGCGGCTTCGTCCTGGCGCCGGAGGTGGCCGCGGTACCAGAGGTGGCCGTGATGTCAGAGGTGGCCGTGGTACCGGAAACCGCAGTGGCGCCGGAGGCGGTCGCCGTACCCGAACGAATCGCCGTGCCCGAGGGAGCCGCGCCCGGGGGAGTGGCGGCGCCCGGGACAGTGGCGGCCGCGACGGGGGGCGGCGTCGGCCGGGACGCCGAGGTGCCCGGCCTGTCCGGCACCGAGGTGCGTGGCCTGTCCAGCGGTGAGGCGCCCGGGCTGTCCGAGGAGGTCGCCCGCGCACTCGAACGAGTCCTCGGCCGGGGCCCCGCCAGGAGGTAAGGACGGGCCGCCGTGACCGATGCCGCGGTGGTAGGACGCATCCTCCGCGAATACCACGAGGCGGGGATCGAACCGGCCGGCATCCGCCGGCTGGCCGGATCCGTGCGCGGCACCAGGGTGACCTACCATCTCGGCAGTCCGGCTGGACCAGGCCTCGTGGTACGGGCGCTCCGCACGGATGTGCCCCTGGCCGGGCAGTTCGGGGGCGGGACAATGGCCGCAACGGACTGGCTGTGCGGGCGTGCCGCTACCCTGCGCTGGCTGGAGGACCGCGCTTACCCGGCGCCACGCGTGATCCGCACCCACAGCGGCGACCTCGTCGGCCTGGCTGGGGTGTGGGCCACCCTCGCGACCACCTACGTGGCCGGGACGCCGCTGCGGCCCGACACCGGCCAGCTTCGCCTGCTCGGCGAGGCTCTCGGCCGGCTGCATGCCCTCGATGCGAGCACGTTCGCTGACGAAACGAGCGCTGTGGGCTCTGGCGCGGACGTGGCAAGAGCGCTCTGGCATCCGGAGACGGCCATCCCGGCGGCCCTCGGCCGGGTTGAGGCGGTGCAGAGCCTGGTTGCAGCGGACCATCGGCCACTTCTGGAGCAGTTGCGGACCGTCCTGCTCGAGGTCCAGCGGCGCGCATCGCTGCTGCCGACTGCGGTGGTGCACGGCGACCCATGGCCGGGAAACGCGATCCGCACCGCGCAGAACGAGGTAACCCTCACCGACTGGGAGAACGCAGGGCTCGGGGTGCCGCTCCTGGATCTGGGATACTGCCTGCTCGAATGCCACCTGGATGCGGGCCTGCCCAGCGAGCAACCGTCCACCCGGCACATCCGGCCGGACGAGGATCGCATCGCCGCGGTCGCGGCCGGATACTCCCAATACCGTCGGCTTCAGCCCGCCGAGCGAGATCTGCTGCCGGATGGGATGCGCTTCGCTGCGGCTTTTGCCGGAGCGACCCACTTCGAGCAGGCCCTCATCGGCGGGGTGCGCGGCGCGCCGATGGACGCGCGGCTGGAACGGCTCCACAACCGGCTCACGGTGAGCGATGCGGTTGCGGAGCTGGCCCGCCGTCACTTCGACTAGAACGTGTACCCGGTACGCTGAGCGCGGTCGCCGTGTGTGGAGCGGGCGGGGCGCATAGCTCAGTGGTAGAGCACTCGCCTTACAAGCGAGGGGTTCGTAGGTTCGAATCCTACTGCGCCCACGATTTTCGAATAAGTGATTCAGCGTGTCGCAGCGCAAAGCCGAGGAGTCGGAGATATACCTTGCCTGAATGCGGCAAGAGCGGTGCGGTATGTGGATGCCGCGAAAGAAGACCACATGTGCCCGTACTTCTGGGCATGGAGGCCCTTGCAAGACAGCCGAGACCATGGAGCGCAACAGGCTGTACAACCGCGACCACCCACATCGCGAGTCGCCGGAATCCCGCAAGAAGTCCAACCGGAAGTACCGGATTTCTAGCTACGGGCTGACCCAGGAGTTGTTCGACCAGCTTCTGGAAGCACAGCAAAACGCCTGTGGCATGTGTCACGAGCCGTTTGAGGAGTGGCAGCTCATCCACGTGGACCATGATCACGCGTGCTGCCGGGGAAGAACCGATCGTGCGGGGACTGCATCCGAGGACTCCTGTGCCATACCTGCAACATCGCGCTTGGCTACATCGAACGCCGATATGCGATGGCTCGCGCCTACCTGGACAGCCCTCCCATCCGGCTCCTCGACGCCTAGCCTTCAACCGGTAAGGCCCTGCGGCGAGACTGCCGCAACCTGGCTCGATCAGAGCGGCGGGATAGGTGGCACAATCCGGCCCGGAACATCCAGGCCGTAAGGTCAATGAGCACTCAACTTACGAGCCACCGCTCAACCAATGGGCAGGTCATCGCAGGTTGGCGCAGCGCGCCGATTGCCGCAGGGGATGCGCAGCACACCACCGGGCTCGCTGGCGGTGTCGTACATGCTGGCTTTCTCGCCGGTGGCCTGGTCGATGGCGTCGATGCGGCCGCGCAGGCGTACGGGGTTGGCGCAGTTGCCGGTCGCAACGAGCTGGGCTTCCCAGCGGGCGAAGTCATCGCGGGATGCGAGGTTGAGCAGCTCACTGGCCGATGCCCGCCGCCGTGCTCGGCGAGCAGCCGCTCCAACTCACCGGAACCCTGAGCGTCCTGCATGCCAGCACGTCCCTTCTCCGTCAACCAACAACGAAGAAGCCGCCCATGGGGTTGACTGCAAAGTCAAGAGTCTTCCGCAGTACGGCCGCCTGGGTTTCAATGGTCAGCCAGAGTGACCGCCACGTATCTGAGGCTTCCGGGGTCGTCCTGGCACAAGCGTGGCGGGGCCACCGCCGCCACGACCGGGGCTGCCAAGCCCGCTACCGCTGTCCGATGAGTGAGCCTCGATCTTGATCCGCGGGAGTCCGGCAGCGAAGGAAGATCACGGTGTCCTGCCGGCAGCTGGCCGGGCGCAGTCGACGCCTGACCAGTCCCCGGCAGCGCCGTTCGGAGGCAGGTATCTGGCTGCCGACCATAGCTGGAATTAACGATCTTGATGAACCCTAACGGCCGCCGCGCCAGTCTTAACACCGCCCCATGCAGCAGGTCCGGATGGAGGTGCCTAGCCAACGTCGCCAGTCGCCAGGCCACACTGGGCGACGACGAGCCATGGGTTTAGCAGCTAGATCACCTATCGGCCCGGCCAGCCACGTGCAGCGGCCCGGCGGATGCGCCTCTTAAGCAGGAGGTTAGGTGGCAGTGGGCCGCGGGCCGCCTGCGATGGCCACCTGTTTGCGTCCTGGGCACTGGCGGGTAAGACTCGCAGTCATGGTTTCGGGTACCGGCAGCAACCCCGAGGATGAGTACGCCGACGACGAGTACGCCGGCTACGACGCCGAGGATCGGGAGCAGCCCTCGGTGCCGGCCGGGATTCCCGACGACGAGCCCGAAGATGACGTGCTCGAACAGCGTCAGGAGGTCCCTTACGGCGACGACG
>DAITAE010000226.1:6301-7454 GCA_036824445.1 Streptosporangiaceae bacterium
GCGTCGGTGAGGCCGCCGGGGCGCAGGATGGTCCAGTCCAGGTCGCGGGAGCGCAGGTCGTCCTCGGCGGCGGTCTTCGCCGTGATGTAGGCAGCCCAGACCGCACCGCGGCCGGGCTGCGGCGGCTGGCCGGCGCCCATCGAGGAGATCTGCACGAACCTGCGCACCCCGGCCCGCTCGGCGGCGCCGGCCATCAGCACCGAGGCACCCCGGTCGACGGAGTCCTTGCGCCCGGCGCCACTGCCGGCACCGGCGCCTGCCGCAAAGACCACCGCGTCGGCCCCGGACAGCAGCACCGCGACGTCACCGGCCGAGGCTGCCTCCAGATCGCAGACCACAGCTTCGGCGCCGGCTTGCTGGACATCGGCGACGTGCGCCGGGTTCCTGATCAGCCCCACGGCCCGGTCACCGCGCTCAGCCAGGACGCGCTCCAGCAGCAGCGCAATCTTCCCGTGCCCGCCCGCGATCACTACGCGCATGCCGCCACCCTACGTACCGCGATCACCAGCAGAAGACACGACGCCGCTAACAGGCGCGCTGCGAGTGGGCCAGGACCCCTGGCCCACTGAAGACATGGCCGCGCGACGGGCACCATCCGCGACAGCAGCGGATGACCGCGTAGCTGCCCTGCCAAGGGGCTGCCTTGGCTACGGACGAGCGTCATGGCCGAATGAGTCACTGAGCGTGCAACCTTCACTCTGCAGCGGCCCGGTCTGGCATCGCCGCGATGGCGGACACCTCCACCATCGCACCGGGGACGCCGAGTCCGGACACAATCGCCGCGCTGACGAGCGGAGGGGTCTTCGCGGAGCCAAGCGTGGCCGCCGCGGCGGCGTACGCCGCCTGCACGTCAACGCCCTCCACCAGCAGCACCAATACGCTCACCAGATGCTCGATCGCCGCGCCGGCCGCCGCCAGCGCAGTCGCGAGGTTGGCCATCACCTGCCGGGTCTGCGCCGCCGCGTCTGTGCCGCCGACGAGCTTGCCGTTCTGATCGATGGCGTTCTGGCCGCCGACATGCACCATCGTGGCGCCGGGAGGGACGACAGCGACCTGGCTGAAGGCCGGACTCGCGAACAGTCCTTCAGGCCGCAACAACTGGATCTCGGTCATGCCAGGAGGCTACGCGCCGCCCACGACGCCGCGGCGCCCC
>DAITAE010000729.1:0-2113 GCA_036824445.1 Streptosporangiaceae bacterium
CCACTGCCGCGCCTGCCGGCGCCACCACGCAGGCCAGGCCCCGTGAAGCTGAGGCGACCATAGCAACGTGTCCGGCGGCATCCTGTCGGCCGCGCCGGGTGGAGGGCTGGCCCAGGGCGAGGACTTTCCGCCGCCGCGCTGCGTGAGCTGGCCGAGGAGACCGGCTGGCACGACATCACCCTGCTCGGCGAGGTGGCCCGGCGGACCCTGACCCTGGTGTACGGGGCCAGCTGGTGCGCCAGCGCGAGCGGGCCTGGGTCGGCTGGTGCTCAGATGGTGACGGCGATGGCCAGGTAGGCGATCGTGATCGCCAGGGTGAGCAGGGCGGGTGCCATCTCCTTCGCGGAGTCCAGCGCCCGCCGGTGGGTGATCAGGGCACCGATCAGCAGCAAGACCATCCCCGCGGCCGCGGCCACGCCGAGGGGATGCCACCACAGGCCGATCAGGACGCCTGCGCCGGCGGCCACCTCGGCGACCCCGATGAGCCGGTAGCGGCGCCAGGGGATGCCGAAGTGGGCGGCTGACTTCTGCATCTTCGGGTGGCCCAGCAGCTTGGCCGAACCCGGGAGCAGGCAGGCCGCGGCGAGCAGGAGCGACAGGGCGGTGAACATGGTAAGCCTCCGTTGAGTAGTCGGGACAGGGGGTTGATTACGTCGAGAGACGGGGAATCATCTGGCTGGCGCGCGGAACGGGAGCGGCCGGGACGCTCCAGGGCAGGCGCGGCAGCCGGCCCCCGGTGGCCACGGCGGCGATGACCCGGTCGGGCCGCACGATGATCGTCAGCCCCGGGCCGCGGGTCAGCGCCTGGAAGCAGGCGGCCCCGCCGCCATCGTCAAGGCAGACCTCGGCCCAGCCACCAGCTGTCGGCGCGCCCGCGGCCGCACCCGGTGCTGAGCCGGCCCTGTCGCTGACCTTCACCAGGAGGAGACGGTGGCGGCGGCACAGGTCCACCAGTTCCGCGCTGGGCTGCCCCGCGGTCAGCACGGCCGTGCGTCCCCTCAGCACCGCATCCAGCCGGACCGGCGCGCCCTCACCGGCAGAGGTAGCGTCACCTATCGGCACGTCGGTACGGATCGACACGAGCGGGTTGGCGATCAGGCCGCCGGGCCGCACCGTGGCGGGTGTGGACCTCAGGCGTGGCGGGCGTTGTTGCAGGGCCCCGGTCTTCAGCCGCGGGGTGGCGGTGGACGCTATGGCCTCGCAGGCACGGTCGCTGCGGACGGCTGCGGCCAGGGCGATCCTGCGGACCGCGGCGGCCCGGTCCTGGCCGCCGGTCATCGCCCAGCCGACCCGGATCGCCTTCTTGATCATGGCGCGTGCGTGGGGGCGGCGTTCGGTGTCGTAGGTGGCGAGCAGGTCCTCGCCGGCCTGGCCGGTCAGCACGTGTGCGATCTTCCAGGCGAGGTTGTCGGCGTCGCGGAGCCCTGCCGCCAGGCCCTGGCCGATGAACGGCGGGGTGAGGTGGGCGGCGTCGCCGAGGAGGAAGATGCGCCCGGCCTGGAAGCGGGATGCCAGCCGGGCCCGGAACGTGTAGGTGGCGCTGCGGGTGATCTCCAGGCCGTCCAGGTCCCGACGCCCGGTCCATGGTTCCAGGAGCCTGCCGAGGGCGTCCGGGGTGGTCATGCCGGCTTCCTCGTCGCCGTCGTGCAGCTGGAACTCCCACCGGTAGCGGTGGCCGGTGACCTGCATGAAGGTGGCGGCCCGGGCGGGGTCGCAGATCTGCTCCACGCCGTCCCAGGTGTCGAGGAGCTTCTCGGACCGGATATCGATCACGAGCCAGCGCTCGGTGAATCCGAGGTCTTCTATGGTGATCCCGGACAGGTCCCGGATCGTGCTGTTGGCGCCGTCGCAGCCCAGCACCAGGCGCCCGGTGAACGTTTGCCCGGACCCGTCCGGTGCGAGCTCGGCGTGGACCTCAACCGGGCCGCCGGTGAGCGGGCCGAAGGTGCCATCCATCCCGGTGACCTCGGCGCCACGGTGGAAGTCGATCAGCGGGTGCCGCCCGGCCCGGGTGAACAGAAGGTTTTCCAGGTCGGGCTGGTGAAACATGTTCGCCTGCGGGAAGCCGTGGATGCCGATCGCGTGCTGGCGGTGGAACTCGGCCATGACGCGG
>DAITAE010000730.1:0-2111 GCA_036824445.1 Streptosporangiaceae bacterium
TGTTGCGTAACGCGACAGCACCGCAAAAATAGCCAGGTTGCCGAGCGGAACCGCGACTAGCGCTGGTTCACCGGACTTCAGGCCCTCCTCGAGGAACGAGGAGATCACGTCCAGGTACTGGCGGGTGGTGTCGTAGAAAAACCCGGTATGGACCAATACCCCGGTGGGCGGGTACGAGCTGGTCGTCTCCACGCGCCAGCCACCACCTCCGGGCGGGTGGACCGGCATCTGCTCGGGTCCGGAATACAGCAGAATACGAGCTTTGCCCCACCCAGGCCCGTACTCATGCTACAAGGTCCGCACCGGTTTCGACGGCCACCTCACCCGCGTCCCTGCGGCCGCGCTCCCGGGACCTCCGCCGGGTCCGGTATTCCGGCCGGCATCACAATACGCTGATTCACTCCAAGCGCCATGACAATGGGCGTGCAATGGCCCAGGATGGTTCTTCGGTAGTGACCGGGTATGGCGAGCGCGGTAGCAACCGGTTGCACATAGCGTCGGGTCCCCGCCCCCGTGTCGATCCAGGAGTGGCCACATGGGTGTTTCCAGTTCCCACGGCACGGCACGGCCGCGTCGCACCCGCCGCACGATCTGGTTCACATTCGCCGCGATGGTGGCTGGACCGGTCGCGTGCCTGGTGGTGCTGTGGGGACTGATACTGGGTGGCGTCCTTGGCGGGGCGATGGGTGGCCCCGACACCCCGGAGCACGACCACCAGGTCGTCGTCAATTTCGTGGTCGTCATCGGCATCGGCCTGGCCATCATCGTCGCCGGCGTGGCGCTGATGGGTTTCTTCGCGCGCCGTCTCGCGCGGGACATCACCGACCTGGAGGCGACGGCCCGGCACCTGGCCGACGAGGAGATGCCCAGGCTCGTGGAGCGGCTCCGCCAGGGAGAGCAAGAGGTGGTACCCGCCGAAGTCACGCTGCAGCTGCGCACCAAGACGGCCGAGGTCGCCAGTGCGGAGGCCGCCATCGCCAGCCTGCAGCACACGGCTGCGGCCGCCGCGGCCGGCGAGGCAGGGCTGCGCAACGGCATCGGGCAGGTCTTCGTCAGCCTGGCCCGGCGGAACCAGTCGCTGCTGCAACGTCAGCTGCGCCTGATCGACGCGCTGGAACAGAAGGCCTCCGACCCGGCGGCCCTGGCGGACCTGTTTCCGCTTGATCACCTCACCACCCGGATGCGGCGTCACGCCGAGGGCCTGATCATCCTTGCTGGCGCGGCGCCTGGGCGCTCCTGGAGCGAGCCGGTGCCGGTCATCGACGTCATCCGGGGAGCGGTGGCGGAGATCGAGGACTACAAGCGGGTCACCGTTCTCACCAGGGCCGAGGACGCGGTGACCGGCCTGGCCGCGGCGGACATGATCCACCTGCTGGCCGAGCTGATCGAGAACGCGACGCTGTCCTCGCCCTCCGGCACCCGGGTCGAGGTCAGGGCCGGGCGGGTCGCCAACGGCTTCGCCATCGAGATCGATGATCGGGGCCTGGGCATCGAGGCCGACCAGCTGCATACGATCAACAAGCGGCTGGCCCGGCCGCCCGACTTCGACCTTGCCAACGCCGACCAGCTCGGCCTGTTTGTGGTAGGCAAGCTCGCCGCACGGCACGGGGTGCGGGTCGCGCTGCGGCCGTCTGCCTACGGCGGCACCACGGCGGTGGTGCTCTTGCCCAACAGCATCGTGGCGCGGGCGGCCGACGCCGAGACGGACACGAATCCCGACCTGCGCCCGCCGATCGGCAGGCCGTCCGGCGTGGACCTGGGCGATCCCGGCGCGCTCGCCCCGCGCGCCCGGCAATCAGCGCAGCCATCGCTCTCCGGGGGCCCCACCGGCGAGACGGGGAACGCCGGTGGCGGCTCCGGCCTTGCATCGGGCTCCACCGGCGCCGCCCTTCGCCCACCCGGCCTCACCCCCCGCCAGCCCGGCTTCGCCCC
Source organism: Streptosporangiaceae bacterium (assembly GCA_036824445.1). Taxonomy (GTDB): domain Bacteria; phylum Actinomycetota; class Actinomycetes; order Streptosporangiales; family Streptosporangiaceae; genus UBA9676. Next base: position 1,933 of record DAITAE010000730.1, read on the forward strand.
GAGACGACCGGGCCCGGCCCCCGCCGAGGCAGGCCCGACCCCGAGCCAGCAAACCTTTGCCCCGGCACAACGCGGCCTTGCCCCCAGCCAGCCCGGTCACGCCCCGAGCCAGCCCGGTCACGCCCCCAGCGAGGACGGCCCTGCCCCGGGCCGCGCCGCGGACACCGACACCCCAGGCC
>DAITAE010000227.1:0-7437 GCA_036824445.1 Streptosporangiaceae bacterium
TCGCCGCGACGCTCGGGGTCAAGCTGGGGACGGTGCGCAGCCGTATCCACCGGGGCCGGGCCCAGCTCCGGACCGCGCTCGACCATCGCCGCCCCCGCCATCCGGGGCATCCCGCCGCGACGATGGGCGCGCAGCCGTGAAGCGGCACCTCGGCGAGCGGCTGTCCGCACTGATCGACGGCGAGCTCAACGATGCGCAACGGGAGCGCGTGCTGGCCCACCTGGCCAGGTGCGAGGACTGCCGCCGGGAAGCGGCCGGACTCCGGATGCTCAAGCGGCGGATGCACACGCTGGGCGACGCCGCCGCCGGTGACGCGCTGACGTGGCGGCTGCTTGCCTTGGGCGGCGGCGAGGGACAGCCCGGGTACCGGGCCGTGCGGGCTCACTGGCCGGGCTGGGCGGCGCGGCCCAGCCAACGCCGCTACGCCTGGTCGCTGGCCGCGGCGGGGGTGGCCACCGCAGGGCTGGGCCTCGCCGCGGCGGTCTTCCTGGCCGGCGGCGACCGGCCAGCCGGCCCGAAGGTCGTCCCGGCGGTGGACGTCTTCATGGTGCAGCACGCGATCACCACAGGTCAGGTACCGGTGCAGCCGTCCGCTGCGCCCGGCGCCAGCAGAGCCCCGTGAGCCGCTGATGGAGTTTCGGTCCCGGCCGGCCGGCGGCATGTCACCCGGCACCGACCCGCCGGCGCTGCGGCTCATCACCGCGGCGGTGGTGGTCGGCCTGGTCGCTTCGGGCGTCGCGCTGGCTTCGGGATGGAGCCCGCTGACCAGCGGGGCGCAGGCGTCCCGCCCGTTGACGGGGCGGGTCCCGGCCAACGGGCAGGCCCAGGCGGCCGGTGTCAGGCTGCTCGGCCAGGCCGCCAAGGCCTGCCGCTCCCTTCCCTACCGGGGGATTGAGATGGCCTGGTGGGGCCCGGCGGGAGACACGTCGGTGGTCGAGGTCTGGCACCGGCCCGGAGGCCAGGCCCTTACGCAGGCCCCGGGGACGCAGGCGGTTCCCCATGCCCCCCGGCCGTTGACGGGGTGGGCCATGCGGCCCCACGAGTCGGCCCCGCTTCCCGGTTCCGGCGGACCGAACCTGGACGAGGCCGGGGTGCTCGGCATGAGCCCGCAGCTGGTGTCGTTGCTGGCCGCGAACTACCTGGTGACGGTCACCGGCCGGGGCCAGGTGGCCGGCCGCCCGGCCCGCATCGTCGCGGTGCGGCGTCCCGGCGGCAGCCTGGCCGCCTGGTTCTGGCTGGATGCTGCCACGAGCCTGCCGCTGCGGAAACAGATGTTCGACGCCCGCGCCCACCTGCTCAGCAGCGTCACGTTCGCCCAGGTGAACATAGGGCGCGGCGCGGTGGGCGGCGAGCCCGCGCCCACGGCGCGACCATGGCGTACCGCGCTCCCACCACGCGAGCTGGCGAGGCTGCGGGCGAGCGGCTGGCCACTTCCGGGACCGCTGCCCGGCAATCTCACGCTGATCGCCGCGAAGGAGACCAATACGCCGTCCGGCCCCGTCGTGGACCTCGACTACTCCGACGGGCTCTCGGTCGTCTCGATCTTCGTCCAGCGCGGGTACCTGCCGGACAGGCTCGGCGGATGGTCGCAGGTGGCGCTGGAGGGCCACAAGGTCTATGCGAACGACCCGGACGAGCTGTGCTTCGCCTGGTCCGCGCGGGGCTTCGTGTACACGCTCATCGCCGCCGCCCCGCGGCAGACGGTCGGCCAGGTCGTGGTGGCCCTGCCACACGATGACGACCGGGGCTGGCTGAGCCGGATGAGGCACGGCCTGCACCGCCTGATGTCGTGGTTCATGCCCTGATTCACTGGGTTGGCACCCGCAGATCACGGGCTACAGTGGGAGAACCACACCCATGGTGGGCCGACATGCACTCAGGAGAAACCGCCCGTGTTCGACCTGTCTATCACCAAGCTCCTGGTGCTCGCCGTGCTCGCCATCGTGATCTTCGGCCCGGACCAGCTGCCCAAGATCGCCGCACAGGCGGGCCGCGCGCTGCGTGACCTCCGCCGCCTGGCGGAGGGGGCCAGGAACGACCTGCGGGAGGGCCTGGGACCCGAGTTCGCCGACTTCGACGTCACCGACCTGCACCCGAAGAACTTCGTGCGCAAGCATCTGATGGACGGCTTCGACGACGACGCGGAGCCGCAGGATATCCCGCCGGCCCATATCGGGGCGTCCGCGGACGGGCCGGGCGGCCTCGCGCCGGGGGAGGCTCCGCCCTACGACTCCGAGGCGACCTGAGGGCTACACCGGCGACAGGCCGAGCTGCCGGCCCGCCAGCCCCCTGCGGCCCGCCAGGGCGCTCGCTATCTCGGTGAGCTGCCGCGCCACCGGGGATTCGGGGTCGCCGAGCACTAGGGGGACGCCCCTGTCCCCGCCCTCGCGCAGCCGCACGTCGATCGGCACCTTGCCGAGCAGGGGCACGGTGGTGCCGGTCGCCCGGGTCAGCGCCGCCGCGACCGCCTCGCCGCCACCGGACCCGAATACGTCGACGAGCTCGCCGCAGTGCGGGCACGGCAGCCCGGACATGTTCTCGATCACCCCGACGATACGCTGATGGGTCTGCACGGCGATCGCGCCGGCCCGCTCGGCCACCTCGGACGAGGCGATCTGCGGGGTGGTGACCACGATCAGCTCGGCGCCCGGCAGCAACTGAGCCAGCGAGAGCGCTACGTCGCCGGTGCCCGGCGGAAGGTCCATCAGCAGCACGTCGAGATCGCCCCAGTACACGTCGGCGAGGAACTGCTGAAGCGCCTTGTGGAGCATCGGGCCCCGCCACACCACGGGCGTGTTGCCGTTGGTGAACATCCCGATCGAGATGACCTTCACGTCGTGGGCGGACGGCGGCATGATCATCTGCTCGACCTGGGTGGGCCGCCCGGTCACGCCGAGCATGCGGGGCACCGAGTGCCCGTAGATGTCGGCATCGAGCACGCCGACCTTCTGGCCCGAGGCGGCGAGCGCGGCGGCCAGGTTGACCGTCACCGACGACTTGCCGACCCCGCCCTTACCGCTGGCGACCGCGAGCACCCGGGTGAGCGATGACGGCTGGGCGAACGGGATCTCGCGTTCCTGGCGGCCGCCGCGGAGCCGGGTCTGCAGCTCGCGGCGCTGCTCTTCGCTCATCACGTCCAGTTGCACCGCCACCGCGGACACGCCGGGCACGGCGGACACGGCGGCGGTGACGTCACGGGTGATGGTGTCGCGCAGCGGGCAGCCGGCGACTGTGAGATATACCTCAACCCTGACCTTGCCGTCGGGGGCGATGTCGACGCTCTTGACCATGCCCAGATCGGTGATCGGCCGCCGGATCTCGGGGTCATTGACCCGCGCCAGCGCCGCGGTCACCTGCTCGGTGCTGGGCGGAGGGGTGGGTGTTGCCGGGCTCATGGGTTCATGGTATGTCGGCCCGGGGTCTCGTCGGTGTCTACTGCACAGGCTCGCCCGTGGCCGGGTCGAGCAGGTAGGGCGCGAAGTGGGGATGGCCGAAGCTGAACATGTTGTCCAGCGGGCCGGCCAGGGCGTCGAACGAGCCGCCGCCGGTCCGCTGCCCGCCCAGCCAGTTGTCCTCGATGAACGCCAGTAGGGAGGTCTGATCGGCGGTCGTGCCGCTGACGTAGTGGGTCTTGGCGTACGGCGAGATGAGCAGGAACGGCAGCCGCTGGCCGTAACCGCAGCGGTCGGCGATGCCGGCCAGGGGGGTGCCGTGCCCGCACACCGACGGGTGAACGGCGGGCAACGCCGCGGATAACACGGTGCGAGAGTTCCGTACCGCTGGGTCATCGGCCAGGGGCGCGAGGCGGAAGACGGCGCCGGAGCGCGCCCAACGGCGGGCGGGCGAGGTCTCGCCCTCCGCCAGCACCGCGTTGAGCCGCCCGGCGACGAGCGGGCCGATCACCTCGTCCCACTCCCCGGAGCCGGGCTCCACCCGGCTGACCACGGCGGTCCAGCTCACCGGGCCACCGCCGGCGCCGCGAGGAACGATGACGGTGACCCGGCCCGAGCCGGCGAGCCCGGGCAGCGGCTGTTCGCCGGGGCCGGTCACCACGTAGGCAGCACCCGGCGACAGCGGCCCCGCCCGCCAGATGTGCCAGGCGGGGCGGGGACGGTCCTGGCCCTGGATGGCGATCCAGATGACACCGGCCCGCTTGGTAGCCTCCGCGATAAGCGCGAGCGGCGGTTGCGGGCTGGGCGGAGTGTCGCTCACGCAGCTCAGCGTGCCACGAGAATGGGGAGGCGCAGCGAAAGTGCCGGAAGAGTACCGTTCCCGGCGCTCATGCCTGGCGGTGCCGGGCAGCAGCCAGCGGTTCCTGGACAAGGCCCGCGGCCTCGCCGCCGACGAGGTGTTCCTCGACCTTGAGGATGCGGTCGCCCGGCCGGCCAAGGAAACGGCCCGGCGCAACGTGATAGCGGCGCTGACCACCGGCGGCTGGGGCGGCAAGCTGGTGGCGGTCAGGATCAACGACGCCGCCACCCGGTGGGCCTACCGTGACGTGGTCGAGGTGGTCGCCGCCGCCGGGCGCGGGCTGGATGCGATCATCCTGCCGAAGGTCACCGATCCCGGTCACGTGGTCTGGCTGGACCTTCTACTGGGCCAGATCGAGCAGGACACCGGTGACGAGGCCGGCCGGATCGGCATCGAGGCGCAGATCGAGGACGCGCGGGGGCTGGCGAAGGTGGACGAGATCGCGGCCGCGTCGCCCCGGCTGCGGGCCCTGGTGTTCGGCCCGGCCGACTTCATGGCCAGCATCGGCATGCGGTCGCAGCGGGTGGGGGCGCAGCCCGCCGGATACGCCGGTTCCGATGCCTATCACTACCCCCTGCTCCGGATCCTGGTCGCGGCGCGCGGCCACGGGCTGGCGGCCATCGACGGGCCGTATCTGACGATCGGCGACCTCGACGGCCTGCGGGAGGCCGCCGCCAGCGCGGCCGCGCTCGGCTACGACGGCAAATGGGTCCTGCACCCGGGCCAGATCGACGTCGTCAACGAGGCCTTCTCGCCGAGCCAGGACGACTATGAGCACGCCGAGCTCGTCCTCGACGCCTACCGCTACTACACCACCGAGCATCGCCGCGGCGCGGCGATGCTCGGCGACGAGATGATCGACGAGGCCTCGCGGAAGCTGGCGCTGGTGGCGGCCGCGAAGGGGCGCGCGGCAGGCCTGCGCAGGTCGCAGCGGTTCGAGCCGGCGGGCAGGACGTCAGCTGACCACCCCCCACGCGGTGAGGGTCTCGGCCAGCCCGCCGGTGAGACTTAGACGATCAAGGTCACGGGGGTGCACCCACCTGACATCGGCGGCATCGTCACCCGCCGCGAGCACCCCGCCGCTCACGCTGGCCGCGTAGTCGTGGATGTCGAAGACCTTCCCGCCGGGCGCGGGCCGCTCGACCTCGCCGACCAGCCGTCCCGGCTCGACCCGCAGACCGGTCTCCTCGCGCACCTCCCGCACCACGGCCTCGGGGTCGCTCTCGCCCGGCCTGACCCGGCCACCCGGCAGCGACCAGCGGCCCATCTCCGGCTCGTGCCCGCGCTTGACCAGCAGCAGCCGTCCGTCACTGTCGGTGACGATGGCGCCCACGCACCTAATCCGTGATCCCGGCATGCACCAAGTATCGTTCTGCATCCGGGAGGAGCACTTGACGTGGGCGCGTGCAGCGGCCAACGTCGGTGTCCATGAAGGCGGCTCCCATATGCCCGCGCTGCGGCGGGCCCGTGAGCGAGCCGAGCGCGTGGTCCAGCGGCTGGCGGTGCCAGTGGCACGGCGTCGTGTACCCGCTGCGGCCCGCCTACCGCCCGGTGCCGGAAGGGCTCAAAGGACTGCTCCGCGACGCCGTGATGCCGGTCTGGCTGCCGTGGCCGCTGCCGGATGGCTGGCTGGTCACCGGCTTCGCCGGCGCCGGGGATGACCGGGACGGGACGCGTGCGTGCGTGGTCGCGCTGTCCGGGCCCAACCCGATGGGCGGGCTGGGTGAGATGCTGCTTGTCTCCGAGGAGATGGGAGTGGGCCTCGGCGCGTGGCTGGCGGGCCTGCCCGGGCCCGACCCCGGTGAGGGCTTCGCGACCGGGACCCCGCACGCCTTCGTCCGTTACCGCCACCGTGACTTCCCGCTCTGGCACGTGGACGCGCCGGGCCGGGCCGCGTTCGCCGGCGAGATGCTGGGGAACTGGCTGTGGGTGGTGCTGTGGCCCGACACCGCCGGGGTGCTGCTCGTGGAGCCGCTGACCCTGCGTGACCTGCGTGATCCCGGCCAGGACCTGGATCTGCCGTTCGGCGCCGCCTCACCGCGCCTGCCCGGCTAGCGTTGCGCCTACGATGAGCGCTCGCCGCATCGATCTGCATTCGCACAGCACCGCCTCGGACGGGACCGATCCGCCCGCCGAGGTGATGCGCCGCGCCCGCGCCGCGGGCCTGGACGTGATCGCGCTCACCGACCACGACACGCTGGCCGGGCATGCCGAGGCCCGCGGGGCCCTCCCGCCCGGCCTGGCCCTGGTGCCCGGCATGGAACTGTCCTGCCGCCTCGACGGCCACAGCGTGCACCTGCTCGCCTACCACGTTGACCCCGCGCACGCCGGGCTGGCGGAGCAGTTGCACGCCATCACCACGGACCGCCTGCGCCGCGCCCGGGACATGGTGGGCAAGCTGCGCGAACTCGGCGTCGACATCACCTGGGAGCGGGTGGCGGCGATCGCCGGTGACGGCGTGGTCGCCCGGCCGCACATCGCCCGCGCGATGGTGGCGGCCGGGGCCATAGCCCGCCCGGACCAGGCGTTCACGCCGGAGTGGATCGGGCCGGGCGGCCGTGCCTACGTGAGCAGGTACGCTCTGGACCCGGAGGACGCGGTCCGCCTGGTCTCCTCGGCGGGGGGCGTGAGCGTGCTCGCCCACCCGGGCGTGCCCCAGGGCGCGTGGAAGATCGGCGACGAAGCCGTTGCGCGGCTGGCGGCGGCGGGCCTGGCCGGCCTGGAAGTCGCCCACCCCGACCACGACGATTCCGAACGGATACGTCTTGCCGCCCTCGCCGCCACGCTCGGCCTGGTTTCGTCCGGGGGAAGCGACGATCACGGCAGCCTGACCGGCCACCGGCTCGGCTGCGAGACCATCGCGCCGGGAGAGTACGAGCGGCTGGTGTCGCGCGCCGCCGGGCTGTCGTAGCCGGTGAGCAGAATCTAACCCTGGACGAGAGGATCTCCGATGGACGCGCGGATTGACCGGGTGGCGCCGGACCGCCGGCGCGGCTGCAACACCTGGCTGGTCGGGAACGCCGACGAGGTCATCGTGGTGGATCCGGGCCGGGATGCGCAGGCCGTGCTCACCACCGCCTCGGACCGCGAGATCCTCGCCGTGATCTGCACCCACGGCCATCCGGAGCACGTGGCGGCGGCGCTGGAGGTCGCCGCGCGCGACGAGGCGCCGGTGGCGCTGCACCG
>DAITAE010000228.1:0-7434 GCA_036824445.1 Streptosporangiaceae bacterium
CCGGACGGGACGATCACGCGGGAAGATGTGCAGGCCGCGGTGGCGGGGGGTGCCGCGCCGGAGCCCGTGGTGCAGATAGCCGGTGCCCGGGAGGAGCGGATCGCGGTCAGGGGAGTGCGCAAGCACACCGCGGCGGCGGTGACCGGCAGCGCCTTCACCGCACCCCATGTGACCGAGTTCCTGCAGGTGGATGTCACCGAGACGATGGAGACGGTGCGGCGGCTGCGGGATCTGCCGGAGTTCGCCGAGCTGCGGCCCTCCCCGCTGCTGCTGGTGGCCAAGGCGCTGCTGCTGGCGGTGGCCCGCCACCCGATGATCAACTCGTCCTGGGACGAGGCCGCGAACGAGATCGTGGTCAAGCACTACGTGAACCTGGGCATCGCCGCCGCCACCGACCGGGGCCTGATCGTGCCGAACGTCAAGGACGCCCACACCCTGTCCCTGGCCGGGCTCGCCCAGGCGCTCGCGGAACTGACCGCGACGGCCCGGGAGGGCAAGTCCCAGCCCGCCGACCTGGCCGGCGGGACGATCACGATCACCAACGTCGGCGTGTTCGGGGTGGACGCCGGGACTCCCATCCTGACCCCGGGCGAGGCCGCGATCCTTGCGTTTGGCCAGGTCAGGGACATGCCGTGGGTGTACGAGGGGGAACTCGCCGTGCGCCGGGTGACCACGCTCTCGCTCTCGTTCGATCACCGGATCGTGGACGGCGACCTCGGGTCGGCGGTCCTGCGCGACGTCGGAGAGATGCTGACCGACCCGGTCCGGATGCTGGCCTGGTGCTGACCGGGCGGGGTGACTGGCCGGCGCCTTGCCGCACACAACCGAAGGGACGGCGATGCTCCGCCACGTGGTGCTGTTCAACTGGACGCCGGACGCGACCGACGAGCAGAAGCGCGCGGTAGCCAGCGAACTGGGCAAGCTGCCCGGGGTGATCGACGCGATCCGGGTGTACCGCTTCGGCCCCGACGCGGGGATCAACCCCGGCAACTGCGACTTCGCGCTGGTGGCCGAGTTCGACGACGTGAACAGCTATCTCGTCTACCGCGACCACCCGGTGCACCGGAAGGTGATCGACGACACGATCAGCCCGATCGTGGCGAGCCGCTCCGCGATCCAGTACCACATCTGAGCGGGCCGGGCCGGCGCGCCGGTCAGAAGGCTTCTTCGGGCAGATCCATCAGCTCGGTCGTGGTGTCCTCGACGATGCGGCGCTCCACCGTCAGCCGCGGCAGCACGGTCTGGGCGAAGAACCGCGACGTGGCCAGCTTGCCCTGGTAGAAGGCCGCGTCCGCCGGGTCCCGGCCGCCGGGGCGGGCCTGCCCGGCGGCGTCATCCAGCGCCGCCAGGGCCACCTCGGCCTGGCGGGCGAGCAGCCAGCCGATCACCAGGTCGCCGAGGGCCATCAGGAGCAGCGTGGTGTTGAGGCCGGCCCGGTAGATCTCGGCTGGGCGGTCCAGCGAGGCGGCGGCGTAGCCGGCCATGGCCGACACCATGGCCTCGACGTCCGCGGCCGCCTGGGCGAGGGCGGCCCGTTCGAGCTTGAGCCGGCCGTTGCCCGACTCGCTGGCGGCGAAGTCCGCGATCTGGCCCAGCAGCACCCGCAGGGCGCGGCCCTCGTCGCGCAGGATCTTCCGGAAGAACAGGTCAAGCCCCTGGATCGCGGTGGTGCCCTCGTACAGGCTGTCGATCCTGGCGTCCCTGATGTACTGCTCGATCGGGTAGTCCTGCAGGTAGCCGGAGCCTCCCAACGTCTGCAGGGACAGGCTGAGCAGTTCGTAGGCGCGCTCGGAGCCGACTCCCTTCACGACCGGGAGCAGGAGGTCATTGAGCCCGGCGGCGGTGGTGTCGGGCCGGCCGGCGGCCGCCGCGATCTGCAGCGCATCCTGGAACGACGCCGTGTACAGCACGAGCGCCCGCATCCCCTCGGCGTACGCCTTCTGCGTCATGAGCATCCGGCGGACGTCGGGGTGGTGCACGATCGTGACCCGCGGCGCGGTCTTGTCCGTCATCTGGGTCAGGTCCGCCCCCTGCACCCGGGACCGGGCGAAGTCGAGCGCGTTCAGGTAGCCGGTGGACAGGGTCGCTATCGCCTTGGTCCCGACCATCATCCGGGCGTGCTCGATGATCATGAACATCTGCCGGATGCCATCGTGGACGTCCCCCACCAGCGTGCCCACCGCCGGCCGCCGCGCCCCGAACGTCAGCTCGCAGGTGGTCGAGGCCTTCAGGCCCATCTTGTGCTCAACGGCGGTGACCTCGGCCCCGTTCCGCTCACCCAGGTTGCCGTCGGCGTCGACCAGGTATTTGGGCACCAGAAACATGGACAGCCCCTTGGTGCCGGGACCGTGCCCCTCGGGGCGCGCCAGCACGAGGTGGAAGATGTTCTCCGCCATGTCGTGCTCGGCGCTGGTGATGAACCGCTTGACGCCCTCGATGTGCCAGGTGCCGTCGGGCTGGCGGAGCGCCCGGGTGCGGCCGGCACCCACGTCGGAGCCCGCGTCCGGCTCGGTGAGCACCATGGTCGCGGTCCACCCGCGCTCGATCGCCTGCTCGGCGAACCGCTTCTGCTCCGGGGTGCCCAGCCGCCACAGGACCTGGGCGAACGTGGGACCGCCGGAGTACATCCAGACCGCCGGGTTGGCGCCGAGGATCAGTTCCGCCACCGACCAGGCCAGGGAGCGGGGGGCGCGGCTGCCGCCCAGCTCGGGGGGAAGGTCGAGCCGGAACCACTCCGCGTCCGCGAGCGCGCGGAAGGACTTCTTGAGCCCTTCCGGGATGCGTACCGAGCCCGTTGCCGGGTCGAACTCCGGCGGATCGCGGTCGGCCTCGGCGAACGAGGCGGCTAGCGGGCCGGTCGCGAGCCGGTTCACCTCGTCGAGAATCCCCCGCGCCGTCTCCTCGTCGAACTCGCCAAAGGGCTCCGCACCAAGCACATCCTGGCGGCGGAGCAGCTCGAAGAGGTTGAACTCGATGTCACGGAGGTTGCTCTTGTAGTGGCCCATCGCGGCTCCGCTTCTTCCCGGCCCGCCGTCGCCGGCGCCGGCGGGCCCCGGCGCCGCGTGCTACTCAGCGGTAACTAGTCATATGCTACCCGCTGGTAACGAAGTTTGCTACCCACCGGTAACGAACCTGGCACCAGGGGTTCCTCCCGGGCAGATGGCGTTCTACAGTGAGCCGGGACGGAGCACGATCTTCCAGAGCGCCGGCGATCCGGCGGCCGGCTGGCGAGGTGGGCGATGGCACTGGCCCTGACCGAGGAGCACCTGGCGCTGGCGGAGTCGGTCCGGGGCTGGGCCGGGCGGGCGGCGCCCGCCGAGGTGATCAGGGCGGCGGTGGCGGCCGGCGACGGCGGCGCGGCGCTCTACGCCGCCACGCTGCGGCCCGCCCTCGCCGGGCAGGGCCTGCTCGGCCTCCACCTGCCCGAATCGCTCGGTGGCCAGGGTTACGGCCTGCCCGAGCTGGCGATCGCGGCCGAAGAACTGGGGCGGGCCCTGGTGCCCGGAGCCTTCCTGCCCACCGCGCTCGCGAGCGCGATCCTGCACCGCGCCGGAGACGATGCCCTGAACGGGCTGGTCAAGGACATGGCGGGCGGCACGCTGACCGGGGCGGTCGGGTTCGCGCCGGGAATCGTCGCCACCCGGGCGCCCGGGAGCGGCGAGCCCCGTGGTGGCAAGCCCGGTGGTGGCAAGCCCGGTGGTGGCAAGCCCGGTGGTGGCAAGCAGGGTGCGCTGGTGATCCACGGCGACTGCGGGCCGGTCGCCGGTGCGAGCCAGGCCGACCTGGTGATCGTCCCGGCCATCGGAGATGACGAGCCAGTCTGGGTGGCGCTGGATGCCGCCGACGTCGAGATCACGCCGCTGGAGGGCCTCGACCTCGCCCGCCCGGCCGGGCGGGTCAGCATGGATCACCTGACCGTGCCCTCCGGCCGGGTGCTCGGCGGGCTGCGGCCGGGCGCCGTGACTTCCCTGGCCGCGGCCCTGCTGGCGGCCGAGGCCTGTGGCATCGCTGACTGGGCGGTGTCCACCGCGGCGGCGTACGCGAAGATCCGCCACCAGTTCGGCCGGCCGATCGGCCAGTTCCAGGGGGTCAAGCACCGCTGCGCCTGGATGCTCACGGCGGCGGAGCAGGCCGCGGCCGCGGCCTGGGACGCCGCGCGGGCGCTCCAGGACGCGGCACGCGGCGATGGCGACGACGGTGCCACTGACGGCGAGTTCGCCGCCGCGGTGGCCGCGCTGGTGGCGGTGGACGCCGCCGTCAGCTGCGCGCACGACTGCATCCAGGTGCTCGGCGGCATCGGCTACACGTGGGAGCACGACGCGCATCTCTACTACCGCCGCGCGCTCTCGCTGCGGGCCCTCCTCGGCGCCCCCGGTGAGTGGGCCCAGCGGGTGGCCGGGCTGGCGCTCATGGGCGCGCACCGGTCCGTCGGCATCGACCTGCCCCCCGAGGCCGAGCCGCTGCGTGCGCGGGTGCGGGCGGACCTGGCGGCGGTCGCGGCCGGCGATGGCGCCGACCGCAACCGGCGGCTGGCCGAGGGCGGCTGGGTTGTCCCGCACCTGGCACGTCCCTGGGGACGGGACGCCGGGCCGCTCGAGCAGCTCGTCATCGCCGAGGAGATGCGGGCGGCCGGGCTGCGCGCGCCGGGCCTCGCGATCGGCGCCTGGGTGATCCCCGCCCTCGTTCAGTACGGCACGGCGGAGCAGCAGGAACGCTTCCTGCCCCCAACCCTGCGGGGCGAGCTGGTCTGGTGCCAGCTGTTCAGCGAGCCGGGAGCCGGCTCGGACCTGGCCGGGCTGTCCACCCGGGCGGAACGGGCCGAGGGAGGATGGCGGCTCACCGGGCAGAAGATCTGGACCTCACTGGCGAAGCAGGCCGCCTGGGCCATCTGCGTCGCCCGGACCGACCCGGGCGCGCCACGGCACGACGGGATCAGCTACTTCCTGGTCGACATGACCTCACCGGGCGTGCAGGTGCGGCCGCTGCGGGAGATGACCGGCGACGAGCTCTTCAACGAGGTCTTCCTCGACGACGTGTTCGTGCCGGACGAGCTGGTGGTCGGCGGGGTCAACCGGGGCTGGCGCGTCGCCCGCACCACCCTGGCCAACGAGCGGGTGTCCCTCTCGCAGTCGTGGACGTTCGGTTGCGGCGTCCCGGAACTGGTCGAGGCCGTGCGGGCCGTGGGGGATGCGGCCGGGCCGGCGGAGCTGGAGCGGGCCGGGCGGCTGGTGGCCGAGGGCCACGCCATCGACCTGCTGGGGACGCGGGTCACCCTCAAGCAGCTGTCCGGCACCGAGCCGGGTGCCACCGGGAGCGTCCGCAAGCTGCTCGGCATGCGTTACGCGCAGCGGGTCGCGGAGGAATGCTGGAGCCTGACCGGTGCGGACGGTGCCCTCGGCGGCACCCGGTGGTCCCGGGCGGTGCTGTTCACCCGCGCGCTCACGATCGGCGGCGGTACCACCGACATCCAGCTGAACATCATCGGCGAGCGCATACTCGGCCTGCCGCGCGACCCGGCGCCGGGGACCTAGCGGCCGCAAGAGGCGCACCACGCCGCGCAAATCCCGGGCGGGCCTGCCGCACCGTGCGACCATCGGGCACGGGAGGGCAGGAAGCTATGGCTGGCGAGGGCGGGGCCTCACGGGGGCACATCGCGGCCTGGCGGGCCAGGCACCGCCGGGTGCTCCTGCTCGCCTGCGGCCTGATGTCGTTGCTGATCCTGCTCTTCGCCGGGACCGCGTGGGGCCTCGCGACCTATGCCAACAACGCGGTGGGGCGCATCTTCGCTGGCACGGCCGGCGGCATCTCCGGCCCGCTCAACGTGCTGCTCGCGGGGGTCGACCTGCGTGCGGGCCTGACCCCGGCCCAGCAGCGGGCGCTGCATGTGGGGCACACGGCCAGCTTCAACTCCGACACGCTGATGCTGATCCACATCTCCGCCAGCCGGTCCAGCGTGACCGTGGTCAGCCTGCCCCGTGACTCGTGGGTGCTCATCCCCGGGCACGGCATGGACAAGATCAACGCGGCGTTCGGCCTCGGTGGCCCCCGGCTGACGGTGGCCACCGTCGAGAACGCCACCGGGCTGACCATCAACGACTTCGTCGAGGTCAACTTCCTCGGCTTCGTCAGGGTCATCGACGCGCTCGGCGGGGTGAACATCTGCCTGCCGCAGGCGGTGGACGACCCCGACAGCGGGCTGCACCTGGCTGCTGGGGTCCGCCACGTGAACGGCATCACGGCACTCAAGTACGCGCGCGACCGGCACTCCTTCGCCACCTCCGACCTGGCGAGGATCACCGACCAGCAGAGCCTGCTGTCCTCGCTGCTGAAGGAGGCGATCAGCTCCGGCACCCTGGCCAACCCGCTCCGGCTGAGCCGGTTCCTGTCCGCCGCCCTCGGCGTGGTCAAGGTCGACCAGAACCTCGACCTGACCGCCCTGGCCGACCAGCTGCGCGGCATCACGCCCGCCGAGGTCCACTTCCTGACCGTGCCACTCGCCAACACGAACTACCTCACCCCGGGCGGGGAGTCGGCCGTGCAGTGGGACAGCGCAGCGGCGGGCAAGCTGTTCGCCGCGCTCGGGGCCGACCAGGAGGTCAGTGGGCCCAGCCCTGGCCCGGCACGGGCCGGCGGCACGCGGTTGCGCCGGAGCCAGGTCGCGGTGGACGTCTACAACGGAACCATGACCGGCGGGCTGTCCGCCAGCACCGGGGCGGCGCTCGCGAGGCTCGGCTTCCACGTCCATTCCGGCTTCAACTGGCCCGCGCACGACGTCACGCACAGCCTCATCCAGTTCCCGCCGGGCCAGCAGGCCGGAGCGCGTCTGCTGCGGGCGGCCCTGCCCGGCGCGACGATGAGCCAGGCGAGCGGGCTGCACCGGATCAGGATCGTGCTCGGCACGACGGGCTCCACGGTCAGCAGCGGCTCCCAGGGACCGGCGCCCGCGCCCGCCGCCACCGGGTCGCGATCAGCCGCCCAGGCGGCCTGCCGGTAGCCGAGGGCGCTCAGCTCTCGGGCGGGGCGGACGGGCCCTTACCGTCGCCGAGGCCCTGCTCGGCTTCCTGCCGGGACAGCGCCTTGATCAGCCGGTCGATCTTGTCGGCACCATCTGACCCGGCGCGGCCCGTGCGCTCGGCGTAGACCGCGGCGCCCAGGTCGCGGAACATGGCGTCGGCCCGCCGCCGTGCCTGCGCCTCATCGAGCTTGACCCTGCCCTCCTGGGCGGCCTCCTGGGTCCTCTGGGCGATCTGGGCGGCCTGCTCCCGCACCCGGTCCATCAATCCCATCGCGTCCTCCGTGCATGAGAGGTCTGGCTCCAGCGTAGGCCGGTACCCGGGCGCTCAGGCGGTCGCGCCGGGCCCAGGCGGGCCGATGTGGCGCTCGATCGCGGCCAGCATCTGCCGCTGCTGCGCGTTCAGCCCGCTCCGGGACGGG
>DAITAE010000731.1:0-2108 GCA_036824445.1 Streptosporangiaceae bacterium
TCCACCCGGGAGCTGGCCGAGACGCTCACCGCCCAGGGGCATCTGGTCAGCGACGACACCGTGGGGCGGCTGCTGCGTGAGTAGGGTACCGGCTGCAGCGCACGGTCAAGGCCTTGGGGGGCGCCCAGCATCCCGACCGGGATGCCCAGTTCCGCTACCTCAACGAACAGGCCAACAGCATCTGGCCGCCGGGCAGCCGGTGGGGAGCGTGGACACCAAGAAGAAGGAGTTGGTCGGCCAGTTCGCCAACGGTGGCCGGGAGTGGCAGCCCTCCGGCGAGCCCGAGGCGGTGAATGTCCATGACTTCCCCGATCCCACCCTCGGCGAGGCCATCCCGTATGGGGTCTATGACCTTGGGCGCAACACCGGCTGGGTTAGTGTCGGGACCGATCACGACAGCGCGGCGTTCGTGGTCCAGACGCTGCGGCGCTGGTGGCAGCAGGTCGGCCGGTTCGCCTACCCCGAGCTATGGTCGGAACCTGTGGATGAGCCCTCGCATGAGAGCGCGGCGTACCTTCCACCCTGACCTGTAGGGAGGACGCCGGCGGGTCAACGCCGGCGAGGAAGGAACGCCGCGATGCTGAGTGTAGTGGTTGACGACCAAGCACGGGCCGAGCTGACCCTGGACTTGGATGAGCTGTTTCGCGAGGGCGCCCGGCGGATGCTGGCGGTGGCGCTGGAGGCCGAGGTCGAGGCCTACATCGCCGGCCACGCCGAGCTGGTCGACGAGCACGGTCACCGGCTGGTGGTCCGCAACGGCCACGCCCCGGCCCGCACCATCACCACCGGGGTCGGCCAGGTTGAGGTCGTCCGGCCTCGGGTGGACGACCGACGGGTCGATCCTGCTTCCGGTCAGCGGGTGCAGTTCCACAGCGGGCTGCTGCCCCGCTGGTGCCGCAAGAGTCCCAAGGTCGCCGAGGTGCTGCCGCTGCTGTACCTGCACGGGCTGTCCACCGGTGACTTCGTCCCGGCGCTGGAGGTGTTCTTCGGCGCCGCGGCCGGCCTGTCGGCCTCGGTCATCACCAGGCTGACCACCCAGTGGCAGGCCGAGCGGGCGGGGTTCGCCCAGCGCAGCCTGGCCGACCGGGATTACGTGGACTGCTGGGCGGACGGGATCCACTTCAACCTGCGGCTGGAGGACGGCCGGCTGTGCTGCCTGGTGCTGGTGGGGGTGCGCGCCGACGGCACCAAGGAGCTGGTGGCGGTCGCCGACGGCGAGCGGGAGTCCACCGATGCCTGGGCGGAGCTGCTGGGGGACTGCCGCCGCCGCGGCATGGGGGCGCCGGTGGTGATGGTCGGCGATGGGGCGCTGGGGCTGTGGCGGGCGCTCGGGGAGGTCTTCCCCGCCACCCGCGAGCAGCGCTGTTGGGTCCATAAGGTCGCCAACGTCCTGAACGCGTTGCCCAAGAGCGTGCAAGCCGGAGCGCGCCGGGCCCTCCACGAGATCGCCCAGGCCGAGGACCGGGCCCACGCCGAGCGGGCCATCGAGGCGCTGGTCAGCGACTACGGCGCCAAGTGGCCCAAGGCGGTCGCCAAGGTGGTCGACGACAAGGAGGCGCTGCTGTGCTTCTTCGACTATCCGGCCGAGCACTGGCTGCACCTGCGGACCACGAATCCGATCGAGAGCACGTTCTCCCCGGTCCGGGCTCGGACCCGGGTCACCAAGGGGCCTGGCAACCGGCAGGCCGGGTTGGCGATGGTGTTCAAACTGCTGGAGGCGGCCGAGGGTCGCTGGCGGGCGGTCAACGGGCCGCACCTGGTGGCGCTGGTGCGGGCGGGGGCCAGGTTCGAGAAAGGCAGACTGGTCGAGCGACCCAAGGAGGCGCCAGAGGAGGAGAACAACGAGGTCGCCGCGTAATCATGCGGGACCGGCGATCCACAGGATTTGACGATTCCTCGAGCTTGCTGGTGTCGCGCAGCTCCATGTAGGGCTCCTCGTCGGGCGGGTGGCCGGCGGCGATGGCCCGGCCGCGTTCCAGCTCGGCGTTCAGCTCCGCGCCGAGCAGGATGGCGATGTTGGAGACCCAGAACCACACCAGGAAGATGATCAGGCCGGCCAGGCTGCCGTACGTCTTGTTGTACGAGCTGAAGTTCGCGACGTAGAGGGC
>DAITAE010000229.1:0-3306 GCA_036824445.1 Streptosporangiaceae bacterium
CGGGCGAACGCCTTCTCCAGCGTGTCCCACCGGCCGGTGTTCACCGGCCCCGGGTTCACCGTGTTGATGCGAACGCCATGACGCCCGTACTGCTCGGCGACCGAGGAAGCGAAGTTGATGTCGGCGGCGTTCGCCACCCCCGCGGTCATCTCCCAGTAGCTGGGCTTGAGGCCGTCGTTGCCGACGACGAGCACGATGGCGCCTTCCCCCCGCTGGCGCATATGCGGGATCACCGCGCGCACCGAACGGACGTAGCCCATGAACTTGAGGTTGAGGCTCGACATCCACTGCTCTTCGGTCAGGTCCTCGAGCAGGCCGCCGGGCGAGCTTCCCGCGCAGGTGACCAGGATGTCGATCTTGCCGAACCGGTCCAGGGTGGACTCCACGCAGCGCTGGACGTCTTGCGTCACGCTCATGTCGCCTGCCATGGGCACGACCGTCTGGGCCGTTTCGGCGGCGATCTGCTTGGCGGCCGCCGCCAGGGGCTCTGCCGTCCGGGCGGTGATGACGACATCGGCCTGCTCGCGCGCTAGGTGCTCGGCCACCGACCGGCCGATTCCCTTGCTCGCGCCGGTGACGAAGGCCACCTTCCCGGCCAGCTGCAGATCCACCGCCACCCCTTCCGCCGGTTGCCGGATAGGCAGGTACGACCTCCGCTACCGGACAGGCAGCCACGGCGTCGCATCCGCACGCGCCGCCGACGATGGCCGCCGCGGCCGCCCCGGGCCTGCGTGGATGGTATACCAAATATCACCCCTCCGAAAGGGTCGCCAGGACTGTGCCAGCGATGTCACTTGATCATGGAATTGAACGGGCCAGGGCGCCGCGGACGACCTTGCCTATGGGATTGCGCGGCAGAGCCTTCAGCTCGACCACCTGCTTGGGGCACTTGTAGGCCGTGAGCCGCGTTCGGGCATGCGCGATCAGCGCCCGCTCGTCGAACGCACAGCCGGGGCGCATGACCACCCAGGCGGTCACCTGCTCACCCCAACGCTCATCCGGGACGCCGGCCACGGCGGCTTCCGCGACCGAGGGGTGGCTCTCCAGCACCATCTCCACCTCGGCCGGATAGACGTTCAGCCCACCGCTGATGATCATTTCCTTGATGCGCCCGCGGATGACGAGCTGCCCGCTCACGGGGTCCACGCGGCCGATGTCGCCGGTGCGGAACCAGCCGTCCTGCGTGAAGGCGGCCGCGGTCGCCGCCGGGTCCTGCCAGTAGCCGCCGAAGACCTGGGGACCACGGAGCTGGATCTCCCCGTCCTGCCCGGCGGCCGGCTCCGCGTCCCCCGACCAGAGCCGTGCCATGACTCCAGGGAGCGGCACCCCGATCGTGTCCGCATGCGGATCGCCGCAGGTGTTCGAGACGTTGAGACCGGTCTCCGTGGTGCCGTAACGGACCAGGGGCAGGCGCCCCAGCACGGCGGGGAGCCGCTCCGCGAGGGCCGGGTTCAGCGGCGCGGAGCCGCACACGGCCAGCCGCAGGCCCGACAGCACCGGTCTGCCCTCCGGCGTGCCCATCCCGGCACCCCCGCTGCCGTAGTCGGGCTGGCGCCCGGCCCCGGCGGCGCCCGGCCGCGGGCCGCCGGCCCCGGTGGTGGCGGTCAGCAGCGCCTGGTACATGGTCGGTACCCCCAGCAGCACGCTGGCTTGGGTCGCCCGGGCCGTCGCGACGATATCGGCGGGGGCGAACTTCGAGCGGACGTGGCCGGTGCCCCCGGCGATGAGGGTGGCGTGCACGCCCCCCAGCCCATGCTGGTGGTACAGCGGAAGCGCATGCACCAGCACATCGTCCGCGCTCCACCGCCAGGCCGCCATCGCCGCGCGGACCGACGTGACCAGCTGGCGGTGCGTCAGGGGCACGCCCTTCGGCCGCCCGGTGGTACCCGAGGTGTAGGCGAGCAGGGCGGCATCCACCGGCCGGGCGCGGATCCGCTGGCCGGCGCGGCCCGGCGGCCCGGGGGGCACCGCGGTGACGGCCAGGGTCTGCGGCGGCGCGGGCAGCCTCGCAAGCAGCCGCGCGGGACCGGGGTCGGCGAAGGCTACCCTGGCGCCGGAATCGGAGACCAGGTGTGCGAGCTCGGGCACGGTGCAGCCGGGATTGGCGAGCACGACGACGGCACCCGCGCGGAGCGAACCGAGGTAGCAGCGCAGGAACCCCAGGCCCGCCCCGGCGGCAAGCAGCACCCGGTGGCCGGGCTGGATCCGCCGGGCCAGCCAGCCAGCCACCCGCGCGGCATCGGCATCCAGCTCCGCGTGTGTGATCGAGTCGCCGTCGACGGCGACCGCGACCCGGTCGGGCACCCGGTCGGCGGAGGCGGCGGCCAGCTCCGGGATGGTCGCCTCGCCCAGCCGGTCGACGTAAGCGGGAACGTCCCGAGTGCCGGGAAGATGCGCCCGCCACCCGGCGCGGCTCCATTCCTCGCCGGCGTTCATGTTGTGGCCGGCGCCGCACCGGCACCCATTCCCCGGCCGGGCTCCGGACCAGCGCTCGCCGTGCGGCCGGGCTCCGCACTGGCGTTCACCGTGCGGCCGGGCTCCACACCAGCGCTCATCCGCTGGCCGACGCAATCACCTCGGTCCAGGCCGCCCTGTTCGCCTGGCGTTCCGCACGCAGCCGGTCGAGCAGGCCACCGGCCGCCGTCACGCTCTTGACCCTTGCCGATGCCGCGGAGCCCTGCGCGGCCAGGTCCGCGGCGATGCCCGCCGCTACCCGGCCGGGGTCGTCCTCGACGCGGTTTACCAAGCCCATGGCCAGCGCTTCCGCGGCCCCCACCCAGCGCCCGGTCAGGGCCAGCTCCATCGCGGTGCCACGGCCGACAAGGTCGGTCAGCACCCACGCCCCGACCGCCAGGCCGTGACCGGCCGGCCCGATCCAGCGCAGCCTCGCCGTGGGCCCCGCGATCCGCATGTCGGCAGCCGCCGCGAGCTGTGCCCCGCCGCCTACCGCCGGGCCGCTGACCACCGCGATCACCGGTCCCGGCCTGGTGATCACGATTTCGTAGCACTGGTACAGCAGGTCGGAGACCGTGGCCCGGTCGGCGTCGGGGACGTTCAGGTCGGCACCCGCGCAGAACATCCGCGGGTCGGTGCTGCCGAGCACCACCGGGGCGGTCTCGTCCTGCTCGAGGGCGTCGCGCAGGGCGCGGGCCAGCCCTAGGTCCAGCGCGTTGCGGCGCTCCGGGCGCGATAGCAGGAGCCGCCGGTAGCCGGCGGGAGTGTGCTCCACCCGCAGGTGGGGGGGCGCCATACGCGGCTCCCGGTGGACGGCCGGTGTCGTGCTGAAATATGGTATACCAAGCGCCC
>DAITAE010000229.1:3406-7427 GCA_036824445.1 Streptosporangiaceae bacterium
CAGCCAGCGGGCACGGGAGGACCGCGTTGAAACCAGCCCCGTTCACGTATCACCGCGCCGACAGCGTGGATCAGGCGGTGGCCCTGCTGGCCGGGCTCGGGGACGAGGCGAAGATCCTTGCGGGCGGGCAGAGCCTGGTGCCGATGATGAACCTCCGGCTGGCGCGTCCCAGCGCGCTCGTCGACGTGACCCGCATCCCCGGCCTGAGCTACCTGCGGCCCGCCGCGGATGGCCTGCACATCGGCGCGCTGACTCCGCACCGGGCCATCGAGACGACCCGTGATCCTGCTGTGACGGCCGGATTTGGCGTGCTGCCCAGGTCGGCGCGCTGGATCGGGCACTACCCGATCCGGGGCCGCGGCACGTTCGGGGGCAGCATCGCCCACGCCGACCCCGCCGCCGAATGGTGCTTGCTGGCCTTGCTGCTCGAGGCGAACGTGCTGCTCCAGGGACCGGCCGGGCAGCGCGCGCTCCCGGCCGCCGAGTTTCTCCAGGGCTACTACACGACGGCCGCGGCGCCGGACGAGATGATCACCGAGGTGTGGTTCCCGCGGCCCGCGCCGCGGGCCGCGCTCACGGAGTTCGCGGAACGGCAGGGCGATTTCGCGGTTGTCGCCGCCGCCGTGGCGGTCGACATCGCCGACGGGGTCTGCCGGTCGGCTCGGGTGGTGCTGGGCGGCGTCGGCCCGCTGCCCGTCGTGGTCGGGGCCGAGGCCCTGGCCGGTCAGCCCGCCGCACCGGAGAGCTGGCACGCCATGGGCGAGCACGCCGCCAGCCAGATCGAGCCGCCGTCGGACACCCATGGCAGCAGCGGCTTCCGGAAACGACTCGCCGCGACGCTGGTGTCGCGCGCGCTGGCCGAGGCGAGCCGGCCGTGACCGGGGCGGCCGGCCAGTATCCCGCCTCCGGAGCTCACGCCGCTCCCCCTGATGGCCGGCCGCCCCGGCGTGGAGCCGGCCGGATACGGGAGGCAGGACGGGGGCGATGGACCGGGACGGCGATGGCCCGCAAGGAAGATCCCCGGATGCTGCGCGGCCGCAGCCGGTTCGTGGGCGATCTGACCCGGGTGGGGCTCCTGCACGCGGCGTTCGCGCGCAGCCCGTTCGCAGCCGCATCGGTCTCCGCCATCAGCATCTCGGCCGCGCTGCGGGCACCGGGCGTGGCCGCCGCCTTCACGGCGGCGGACCTCGGCGACCCGTACCTGCTGGCCACGCTGGAGCGCGACGAGTTCGTGCCCACGGCGATGCCCTTGCTCGCCGGGGACGAGGTGCGCTTCGCCGGCGAACCGGTGGCGGTGGTCATCGCCGAGGACGCCTACCTGGCGGAGGATGCCGCCGAACTTGTGGAGGTCGACTGGAACCGGCTGCCCGCGGTCACCGACATCGCCACCGCCCGTGACGGTGCCGCCCGTCAGGTGCACGAGGGCCTGGCGGGCAACTGCCTGGTGGACCTGTTCTTGTTCGATGACGAGCGGCTCGGCGAGATCTTCGCCGGCGCGCCGCTGGTCGTCCGCGGTGTCTTCACCAGCGCCCGGGTGGCGGCGCTCCCGCTGGAAGGGCGCGCCTGCCTGGCCGAGTGGGACGACCGCGACGACCAGCTGGTGATGCACGTCTCCACCCAGGTCCCGCACCAGGTTCGTTCCGCCGTCGCGCAGGCACTGCGCCTGCCCGAGCGGGCAGTGCGGGTCATCGTGCCGGATGTGGGGGGCGGCTTCGGCCTGAAATGCGTGGTCGGCCGGGAAGAGGTGACCGTGGCCGCGGCCGCGCTGCGGCTGCGGAGGCCCGTGCGCTGGGTCGAGGACCGGCAGGAGAACCTGACCGCCTCGTTTCACGGACACGAGCAGCGTTACGAGGTGCGCGCGGCCTTCAACGCGCAAGGGCGGTTCCTCGCCCTGGACGCGGACATCGAGTGCGACGTCGGCGCGTACTCCGCGTACCCGTTCACCTGCGCGGTCGAGCCGCTCATGGCGGCGGGCGAGCTGCCCGGCGTGTACAAGGTCCCGGCCTACCGGGCGCGCGGCCGGGCGATCGCCACCAACAAGGCGCCGACGGCGCCGTACCGCGGCGTGTCACGGCCGCAGATCGTTCTGGTGATGGAGCGGCTGATGGAGAAGGCCGCCCGGGCGCTGCACACCGACCCGCTGCGGCTGCGCAGGCTGAACATGATCGGCCCCGGCGAGTTCCCCTACACCGGGGTCAACGGCATTACCTACGACGAGGGCAGCTACCGCGAGTCCCTGGATCTTGCCGAGCGGCAGGTGGCCGACGCCGGCTGGCACGCCGAGCGGGACGCCCTGCGTGACGCCGGGCTGCGGGCCGGAATCGGTTACGCCTGCTTCTCCGAACGCACCGGCTACGGCACGCCGACCATGTCGCAACGGCGGATGCGGATGACTCCTGGTTACGACACGGCCCAGGTGCGGATGGACCCGACGGGGGAGGTCGTCGTCACCACCGGCACCTGCGGTCATGGCCAGGGTCACGAGACGACGTTCGCGCAGATCGTCGCCGACCGGCTGGGCGTGCACCCGGACCAGGTCCGGCTGCGTCAGGGGGACACCGACCTGGCCGCCTATGGCTGGGGAACCTTCGCCAGCCGCTCGATCGTCATCGGCGGTGGCGCCGCCGCCCGCGCCGCGGACCTCGTCGCCGACCAGCTGCGCCAAGTTGCCGGCTGCCTGCTCGAGGCGCGCGCGGCCGACGTCGAGCTGAGCGATGGTTCGGCACGGATCAGGGGTGACAGCCGGGCTGCCATCCCGATCGGCGAGCTTGCCCGGGTCGTCTACTTCCAGACCCACAGCCTGCCGGAGGCGCTGCGCTACGGGCTCGAGGCGCAGGCCTCCTTCGACCCGCCGGGCACGTTCTCGAACGCCTGCCACGCCGCCCTGGCCGTCATTGATCCGGAAACCTGCGCCATCCGGCTCCACCGGTACCTGGTCGTGGAGGACTGCGGGGTGGTCATCAATCCCCTCATCGTGGACGGGCAGGTCCGCGGTGGGGTGACCCAGGGAGTGGCGGCCGCCCTGCTGGAACGGATCCGCTACGACGACGAAGGGCAGCCGGTCAGCACCACGCTGATGGACTACCTGCCGCCGACGGCGGCGGAAACGTGTCCGGTGGACGTCGTTCACCTGGAGACCCCCTCGCGCTTCAGCGATACGGGCGCGAAGGGAATGGGCGAGGGCGGGATGATCGGTGCCCCGGCGGCCGTGCTGAACGCGATCAACGACGCACTGTCGGGCACGGCCGCGGAGTTCGACCACATCCCGGTGCTGCCGGAAGAGGTGAGCGCCGCGCTCGCCGCCGAATCCATGATCACGGACGATCCCGTGCGAATAGCGCAGGAAATCGTCCGTGATCATGAAGAGAGGGCTGGGGAGAGCACCGCGTGAAGGACATGCACCGGATCCGCCTGCGCGTCAACGGGCGTGAGCACGAGCTCGCCGTGGAGGCGCGCCGGACCCTCGCCGACATGCTGCGCCATGACCTGGGCTACACGGGCACGCACCTGGGCTGCGAGCACGGGATCTGCGGCGCGTGCACCGTGCTGGTCGACGGCAGCCCGGTCCGGGCCTGCCTGATGTTCGGCGTCCAGGCCGACGGCACCGAGGTCAGCACCGTCGAGGGCCTGTCCACCGGAGAGGAGCTGTCCGACCTCCAGCAGGCGTTCAGCGACCATCACGCGCTGCAATGCGGGTTCTGCACCCCCGGCTTTCTGATGCTCGCCGAGGCATACCTGGCCGAACGGGGCGCCGCCGGCTCCGGTCCCCCCACCGAAGCGGAGGTACGCGAGCTCATCGCCGCCAACCTGTGCCGCTGCACCGGCTACCAGGGCATCGTCGAGGCGGTGCTGGCCACCGCCCGCTCGCGCCCGGCCGCGGACAGCTCATGAGCGTCATCGGCACCCGGGTGCCGCGCAAGGAGGACCCCCGTCTCCTGCGCGGGTGCGGCCGCTTCGGGGACGACGTCAGCGCGGCGGGCCAGGTGTGGGCGCGGGTGGTGCGCTCCCCCATCGCCCACGG
>DAITAE010000732.1:0-2105 GCA_036824445.1 Streptosporangiaceae bacterium
GGGCCGTCGTCCTGGTTGGCGGGGAGGGGACGCGGTTGCGGCCCCTCACCTTCACCACGCCCAAGCAGATGCTGCCTATCGCCGAGGTGCCGATGCTGTCGCGGGTGCTCGGCCACCTGGCCGCTCATGGGGTGGACGACGTGGTGCTGTCGATGGGCTACCGGCCCGACGCCTTCCTGGCCGCCTTCCCCGACGACCACTGCGCGGGCGTCAAGCTCACCTACGCAGTCGAGCCCGCCCCCCTCGACACCGCGGGCGCCATGGAAATGCCGGAGGGCGGGGTGGAAACCGGGCTGGGTGGCGCAGCGCCGCATCCCGGCTCCCCGGCAGTGCCGTGGCTGCTGACCGTCGGCGCCGGCGGCCTGCTCGCGCTGGCTGGCGGATTCGCGGCCCGGCGGGCCCGGCACCGGCCACTGCACGTGCGGTGAGGTGACCAGGCCCAGCGAGCCGGGCACCGGACGATCACCAGTGCAACAATCCCGCCGTGGCCGCTTGGGTCGCTGTACGCGGCCGACTGACGGTAGCAACTGCATACCGCCGGGCGAGGTGGCCGCATGCGGCTCGCCGGGCGAAGTAGCCGCACGCGGCGCGGCGGCGGTAGGTGGCTGCCCGCGGCCGCTTCGTCAGGGTTGAATGGCTGACGTGCTGATCGAGCGCGAGGATTTCCTGGCGTCGCTGGAGGGACTGCTCGGCGAGGCGCTGGGCGGCAGCGGCCGGCTCGTCTTCCTGGGCGGGGAGGCCGGCGTCGGAAAGACGACACTCGCGGGCGCCCTAGCCGACGCAGGCGCCTTGGCCGACGCTGGCGCCCTGGCCGACGCGGGCGCCCTGGCCGACGAGGCCACCGGGCTGGACGTCCGGCGCGGTTGCTGCGACAACATCACGACGGCGGAAGCGCTGGGCCCGCTCACGGACGCCCTGCCCGAACTCGCCGGGTTGCTGGATGACGAGGCGGGCGCGAGCAGGCTCCGGCGGTTCCAGCAGGTGCGCGACATGCTGGCGCAGGGGCCGATGCTGCTCCTGCTCGAGGACGTCCACTGGGCCGACGAGGCGACGCTGGAGGTCCTGCGCTTCATGGGCCGCCGACTGGGCGGCACGCAGCTGATGATCCTCGCGACGTTTCGCTCCGAAGAGGTGGACCGCGACCATCCGCTTACGGTCGTCATGGGGACCTCGCCACGTTGCCGGGTGTCGTCCGGATGCAGCTTCCCGCGTTCAGCCCGGGCGGCGTGCGGCAGCTACTCGATGATGCGGGCTCGGCTCTGGACGCTGGCGAGGTGTACCAGCGCACGGGCTGGAACCCGTTCTACGTCACCGAGGTGCTGGCAGCAGGTTCCGAGCGTGTGCCCACCACAGCGACGAGCCGCGCCAACCCGTCCGGGCTCACGACCCGGGAGGTCGAGGTGCTCGGCCTGCTCGCCGACGGGCTCTCCTACGCCGAGGTTGCCGAGCACCTGATCGTGTCCCAGAAGACGGTGGGCCACCACGTCTCGTCCGTGTTGCGCAAACTCGGCGAGCCGACCCGGTCACGGGCGGTCGCCGCCGCGCTGCGGCGCGGGATCATCTCCGCCAAATTAGGGTAAACGCCCGATGTGCCACCGGCCCGGACGGAGGTTTGCTGTGCCTGCGGGCAGCGGGCCCGCGCCGGACACCGGGAAAGGACGAAAGTCATGAGTCTGTTCATGGACGTGCACACGATCGGCGGTCAGGTCGCCATCGACGACGTCGCGAAGGCACACGCCGCCGATCTGCAGACCCAAGGTGAATACGGCGTTCACTACTTGCGCTATTGGGTCGACGAGTCGCACGGCAAGATCTTCTGCCTGGTCGACGCGCCGGACGCGGACGCGGCGGCCACCGTGCACCGCGAGGCACACGGGCTCGTCGCGGACGAGATCTACCCGGTCGCCGAAGGGGCGTGACACCGCAGCCCGCCGCCGTGGCCCGCACCGTGGCTCAGCACCACAGCCGCGCACCGCGGGCCCGGCGCCCAGGCGGGGGTGGCAGGGAGGGGCTACATGCGCGCGCCGGGCGGTCCGGTGGAGCCGCGCTCCCGCAGCTGCGGCGGCTGGACCGTGCGGCGGCGGTAGGGCTTGCGCTCGATGGCC
>DAITAE010000230.1:0-7396 GCA_036824445.1 Streptosporangiaceae bacterium
AGCTCGCCACCCGCGGCGGCGAAACCGTGTCGTACAGGCCCCAGATCACGGTCACGGGGAACGGAGCCTTGGCAAGCGCCGTCAGCCACCTCTGCTCGTCCTTCGATCGCTCGACGAGATACTGGATCCCTTCGTGCAGAACCTTTATGCCGTCGTCGTAGGCGAACGTGGCCGTCAGCGCCTCGACCTCAGGATCACCCGCTTTGCGCGGCGGGGTGAACGTAGTGGCGCCCATGGCTTCGGCCAGGCGCGAGGGAGTCACCGCGGCCGCGATCTGGGACCACGACTCTGCGTCGAGCGCCTGCCGCTGCGCTCCGGTCAGGTTCGACAGCGGCAGGAAGATGTTGGCGTTCGACAGGACCAGGTGCTCAAGCCGCATTGCCGACCGGCTTTCGGCGCAACGGGCGGCATGGATAAGCGCAACGCTGTCACCACGATCGTGCGCGACGACCACACCAGCCTCGGCGCCGATCACCTCCGACACGTAGAACTCGATGAGCTCCGCGTCTCGGGTGAGGCTGTAGCCCCACCCCTGTGGCTTGGACGAGAACCCGTAGCCCGGGAAGTCCAGCGCGCAGACGCGGAATCTGGCGCTGAGCTGATTGGCGACCTCGAACCAGTCGATGCTGCTGGTGGGCCAGCCGTGTATGAGCAGCAGCACCGGAGCGCTGGGATCGCCGATCTCAACGTGGAATATCTCAACCGAAGAGGCGCTCTCCTCCGCCGGCTGCCATGAGAAATGGCCACCACGACTGCGCCAATCGTCAGCTCGCGGCGTGTTCATGATTCCGACCCCCTTCGGGCGCCCCCGAGGCCCGGCATGGGATCCCCCGGATTTGGTGCGAACTTCGCCCGGTTCGAACTCAGCCCGGTCACCTCGCGCGCAGCTGCGGTCACGGCACATGCCCGCCCGCGCGCTGGTGCAACCGTTTTGAATCCCCTCGGACTAAATACCTGATCCTGGGCACACTCTGGACGTTTTCGCACCCATCCAGGCGCGGCGCTTCCCAGCCCCAGGATTCCCGCAGCTGCCAGTCAACGCCGGTGGCGCGGCTGGGTCAACATCCAGCCACCAGCACATCGGGCCGGAAAGCGGCCGAGCCCGATGGCCGGCCCCGGCTAGAGAAGCGCGGGGATGGCGGCCTCGATCAGGTGCGGGCCAGGTTCGGCATAGGCGCGGCGCAGCGAGGCGACGAGCTCGTCAGCCGTGGAGACCTGCATGGCATCGACCCCGAAACCCTGGGCGATCGCGGTGTGGTTGATCGACGGGTCGGACAGGTCCAGCATGCGCCTCGCGGCGGGCCCAGCCTCGCCCGCCGAGCCGGCGCCAACGCGCCGCAGCTCCAGGCGCAAGATGGCGTAGGCGTCGTTGTTGATCAGAATGGTGGTCACGTTGGCCCGCTCGCGGGCCATCGTCCACAGCGCCTGGTGGGTGTAAAGGGAGCTGCCGTCAGCCTGCACGCACAGCACCGGCCGGTCAGGGGCGGCGACCGCGGCGCCGAGTGCGGTGGGCAGGCCCATCCCGATCGCCCCGCCGGTGTCGGTGATCCAGTCGTGGCGTGCCGCGTTCGCGGTGGCGGCCGGCAGGCCGAGGCTGGAGGTCTGCGCCTCGTCGACGACGATCGCGTTCTCCGGCAGGGTGGCGCCAACTGCCGCGGCCAGGGTGTTGACGTCGAGCGCGCCGGTCGGGGCCGCGGGCGGGGCCAGGTCCGCGAGCTGAGGGGCGGTGCCGGGGGCGACGCGGTCGGCGAGGGCCTCGAGGGTGGCGGTGACGTCCTCGGTCCCGTCGGCCAGGGTGTGGACGGCCGCGCCGTCGGGGACCAGGTCGGACGGACGGCCGGGGTAGGCGAAGAACGACACCGGCGAGCGGGCCCCGGCCAGCACGACGTGCTGGATGCCCTGCAGCTGCTTCTGCGCGGCCTCGGCAAGGTAAGCCAGCCGCTCCAGCGGCGGGACACCAGCGCCGCGCGGCTGCCTTGCCGGGAACACCTCCCCCAGCATCTGAGCGCCGGTCGCCGCGCAGATGCGGCTGGCCGCGCGCAACCCGGGCTCACGGGTGCCGACGCCGCCGAGCAGCAGCAGGGTCGGCTCCTGCGAGGCCAGCACCGCGGCAGCCTGATCGACCGCCTGGTTGTCGACGGGCTGGGCTGGAGGCAGCGCGCGGGGCCGCGCCGGAACCGCACCCTCGCTCCATGACACATCGGCGGGCACTACCAGCGTTACCACCTGACCCGGGGGCTGCAGGGATGCTGCCACCGCCGCCGCGACGTCGCGGCCCACCTCCCGGGAGAATGCCGAGGCGCGATACCAGCCCGAGACGTTGCGGGCCACGCTCTCGATGTCCGATTGCAACGGCGCGTCAAAGTGCTCGTGGTAGGTCGCGTGCGCGCCGACGATGGTGACGACCGGGGAATGCGCACGCCGGGCGTTGTGCAGGTTGGCCAGCCCGTTCCCCAGTCCCGGGCCCAGGTGCAGCAGGACTGCCGCCGGCCGGCCGGTCATCCGGGCGTAGCCGTCGGCCGCGCCGGTAGCCACCCCTTCAAACAGAGCCAGCACCCCGCGCATCTGCGGCACCGCGTCCAGCTCATGCACGAAGTGCATCTCGGAGGTGCCCGGATTCATGAAGCACACGTCCACGCCCGAGTCCACCAAGGTCTGCATCAGCGCCCGCGCCCCGATCACGTCGCACCTCCCGCTCCACGCGTGCGGTTGCGTGGACTTTCACTGTGACGGTGCCGGGGCCTGCCGGCAACTGCCCGACGCTGCTTCCCGTGCCAGCCGGCCGAAGATCCGTCCCTCTCGTGGGCGACTCGCTGATGCGCCGGTGCCGTTGACCGAGGTGACCAAGCGGTACGGGGCGCCGGGCGTTCCGCCCTGGATGGCGTCAGCCTGGAGGGCGCAGGGGGTATGACAATTTTGAGAGGCGGGCGGCTTGCGGCAACCTTCTGCCGAGCCCGGGGATCTTATTGGCAGGGATCGCCCGTCACGCCGTGAGGCTCTGGCGCTGCTGTACGAGCGCCATTACGCCGAGCTTGTGCGGCTGGCCTTCGCGCTGACCCGTGACTGGGGCCTGGCCGAGGATCTCGCCCAGGAGGCGTTCGTCCGCGTCTGGCGCAGCTGGGGCAACATTCGCGATCCGCAGTCGGCGCCGGCTTACCTGCGCACCACCGTGGCCAACCTCGCGCGCCGGAGCCTGCGCCGCAGGCTGCAAGAGCGCCGGGCCTGGTACGGCGCCAGGGATCTGCGATCAGCCGATCCGGGCGAAGGCGTCGACCTGCTGCGCGCACTGGCCCGCTTGCCCGCGCGCAAGCGGGCCTGCGTCGTGCTGCGCTTCTACCTGGACCTGTCCGAGGCCGACACGGCGGCGGCGCTGGGGCTGTCGGTGGGAACCGTCAAGAGCCAGACCGCGAAGGCCCTGCGGAGGCTGGAGCAGCTGCTCGCCGAGCCCGGCACGGTCCCGGTGCCCCAGCCGGGGCACGACCAAGGGGGTGCCTGATGGAACACGGTCAAATCGCCGAACGTCTGCGGCTGGCCCTGGAGCGAGAGGCTGCCAAGCACGAGGTGTCTCCTGGTGCGTGGTCGCAGATCGAGCGCCGGCTTCGCCGGCAAACGTGGCGCCGGGCGGGGATCGTGGCCGTGTGCGTGGCGGTTGCCGCCGCCGGGGCCGCGGCGGCCCCGTACCTGCGGCATGCGATCTCAGGTCCCGTCGCCAGCCATCCGCATCCGCGGCCCGCACCCCAGCTCGTCATCGTCGGCCGCACCCACCTCAGAAGCCATGGAGTCACCTTCCTCACGGCCGGTTACGGGGGCGTGTGGGCCGCCGGCCGCGGCGTGATCTACCGGGTTGACCCGGCCACCGCCAAGACGGTGGCCACCATCCCAGCCCCCGGAGTCGGGTACGGCACGATCGCCACCGGCGCCGGCGCGGTCTGGGCCACCAGCGCCGGCGGCCACCCCGGCGTTTACCGCATCGACCCGCGGGCCAACCGCGTCAGGTCCTTCATCCGCCTCCAGCCGACTCCCATAACGGTCACGGTCGCGTATGGGCGTGTCTGGGTGACCGACGACCCGGCGTCGGGTGCGGCGGGCGTTGTCTTCCGCATCGACCCGCAGAGCAACCGCGTCAGCGGCCCGCCCATCCGGGTCGGCTTCGACCCCGGCCGGCTCGTTCCCCATGCGGGCGCGCTGTGGGTCGGGAGCGGCAAGAGCAACGGTTCAATGAGCCGCATCAACCCGGCGACTGGCGTGGTGACCCGCATCCTGAGGAATATCGAGCGCGTCGATGCCGTCGGCGCCGGTTCGCTGTGGGTGATGTCCACCTACGACGGGATTCAGCGCGTCGATCCCGAGACCGGCCAGGTGACCGCGACCATTCGCCTGCCGAACGCCGTGGGTGCCATCTTCTGGGCGGGGTCGGCCTGGGTACTGACCAACTCGCCCAGCGCACTCGTCCGCATCGATCCCACGTCGAACCGGATCGTCGGGAAGCCGACTCCAGTCGGGCCATCGCCCTACATCGCCGCCGGTCCGAGCGGGCTGTGGGTCGCCGACTTCACCACCGGTGAGCTCCTGCACCTCACCCTCGCTTCCGCCGCAAGATAAGCGCCAGGGGAACCGGGTATCCACCTCGCGCTGAGCGTGGACGTAGCCGTGATGCCCGCCGGCGTGGTCCTTTTGTGGCTGCGATTGCGCCCGCGCGGCGAGCACCGCACGGCAGGTGCTCTGTCCCCGGCGAGCGCAAGTGGCCTTCCGGGCCGACGGTTGACGCAACCGATCGGTTGCCATAAAGTAGCAACCAGTCGGTTGCTACTTCCCCGCCGCAGCCCCACTGCACAAAACCGAGGACATCATGGCTGATCACGGATTCACCACGACCTTCGCGACCGGTAGGACGGCCGCGATAGCAGCCGCGCTGACGGCGACGCTCGGGCTCGCCGCTGCATCCTGGGGCATCGCGGTCTGGCAGATGCACGGGATGGACATGGGGGTGGCGACCAGGCTCGGCTCGTTCGCGTCCTTCATCGCCGTGTGGGTGGTGATGATGGCGGCGATGATGCTGCCGGGCGCGGGTCCGGCGGTGCTGAGACGCGCTCAGGCCGGCGGCGGGGTGCGCGCCATGCCGCTGTTCATCGGGTCCTACCTGGCCGTCTGGGCACTGGTGGGCGGCGCGGTGTACCCGCTGTACCGGCCGCACGGGCCTGTTGCCGCCGGCGCGGTTACGATCGCGGCCGGTGTGTATGAGCTCACGCCGCTCAAGCAGCACTTCCGACGGCGCTGCCGCGGCAGCGTCCGTTCCGGGTTCCGGTTCGGGCTCTGCTGTGCCGGCTCGAGTATCGGGCTGATGGCGATGCTGGTGACGGTGGGCGTCATGAGCGTCACCTGGATGTCGGTGGTCGCCATCCTCGTCCTCGCCCAAAAGCTCATGCCGCCCAAAGCCGCCGTCGATGTGCCGCTGGCGCTCGCGATCGTCGGGCTTGGTATTTGGATCGTCCTCGCGCCATCGTCGGTTCCCGGGCTGGTGCCGCCGATGTGAGGCGTCATCGGCGCCGCGGGCCAAGCCAATCTGTTGTGACAAGAAGTAAGGAGAGAGCGAATGACCAGTCACAAGACCGGAACACGTGAAGAGTGGCTTGCCGCCCGGCTGGAGCTGCTCGATGCCGAGAAGGAACTGACGCGGCGCAGCGACGAACTGGCGCGGCGGCGCCAGGAGCTGCCCTGGGTCCGGATCGGCAAGGAGTACCGTTTCGAGACCGACCAGGGCCCGGCGTCCTTGGCCGACCTGTTCCAAGGGCGCTCACAGCTGCTCATCTATCACTTCATGTTCGGGCCCGACTACACCGCGGGCTGTCCCGCCTGCTCGGCGATCGCCGACGGCTTCAACGGCTTCGCGGCTCACCTGGCCAACCACGACGTGATGCTCTGGGCGGTGTCGCGCGCTCCGCTCGAGAAGCTGCAGGGCTACAAGCAGCGGATGGGCTGGGGCTTCCCCTGGGCCTCCTCGCTCGGAAGCGACTTCAACTCCGACTTCGACGTCGCCCTCACCGAGGAGCAGGAGCGTGCGGGCGCCTTCGAGTACAACTTCCGCGAGTCGCCCGTGTGGTCGCCGCCGGAGGACATGCGCGGGCCGTTCGACGCGTGGGCCGCAACGACGGGCACCGACTGGGCGACCTACACGCGCGAGCGCCCGGGCATGAGCGCGTTCGCGCTCGACGATGACATCGTCTACCACACGTACTCGGCCTATGCGCGCGGTCTGGACGGCCTCTGGGGCATGTACCAGTGGCTCGACCGGGCGCCGCGAGGGCGAAACGAGGCGCGCGGCCCCGGCGACCCGCTCAACTGGTTCCGCCGCCACGACGAGTACCACCACGCAAACGGGACCGGCACATAACCAGACCCGGCCGGGCCGGGCTGCGGTCGCCGACCGGCTCGACGCTGGCCTGGGCTCAGTGCGCGGTGTCGCCGAGGTCAGCGTTGGGAGTTTCGCTGCTCGCGATGGGGCTGGTAGGTGGGCTGGCGAGCAGGGCGAGCGGGCGCAGCCTGTGATGGCTGCCAGCTGGCGCATACGGGGGCCCAGGCTGGGCCTGGCGGGCAACGGTTGGGCCTGCGGGTAATCGGGCAGTCAACCGTTAGTGGCTCGCAACCGGGAGAACATAGGGGTGGTGGGACACGTGGCTACATCTGGTGGATGGCGGACGCGATTTGGATCCTGGGGCCGCCGTCGATGGATGGTCGTGGCAATGCTCCTGATCGTGATCGCCGTTGTGATCGTCCTGATCGTCTTGTACGCCGGTGGCGGTTCCGGCGGTGGCGTCTATTAGCCATATCTTGCCTGGTCAGAAAGCCTTCTGATCTGCATGGCATGCATCTGGCATCGCCGGCCTGGTCGGCGCCGGGGTGTTCTACGGCTCGGCGCTGTCGGAGGCACCCGCGGTCAAGGACCAGGACGTGTTCATCGTCGGCGCCGGGAACTCCGCCGGGCAGACGGCCATCTATCTGGCCCGGTCAGCGCGCAGCGTCACGTTGCTGGTCCGCGGGGACAGCCTCGCCAAGAGCATGTCCGACTACCTCATCACAGAGATCGAAGGCACCCCCCGAGCCCATGTGCGGCTGCACACCGAGGTCGCTGCGGCCCGCGGCGACCATAGGCTCGCCGAACTGGTCCTGCGCGACCGGGCCACCGGCCGCGACGACACGGTGCCGGCGGCGGCGCTGTTCGTGATGATCGGTGCCACCCCGCACACCGGCTGGCTGCCCGGCGATGTCGCGCGCGACCGGCACGGGTTCATCCTGACCGGCCGCGACCTGCCCGGCAAGGACCGTGCTGAAACGGGCCAGCCGATACCGCTTCCGCTGGAAACCAGCCTGCCCGGCGTGTTCGCGGCCGGCGACGTGC
>DAITAE010000733.1:0-2098 GCA_036824445.1 Streptosporangiaceae bacterium
AGGAGACGAGATGCCGCTGACGCCCGCGGATGTGCGGAACAAGCAGTTCAGTACCACCAGGCTCCGGCCCGGATACGACGAGGAAGAGGTCGACGCCTTCCTCGACGAGGTCGAGGTCGAGCTTGACCGGCTGACCCAGGAGAACGAGGAGCTCCGGGCGAAGCTGGCTGAGTGCTTGCGCGGAGGGAAGTCGGCCGCGTCCGCGCTGAACTCGCCGCTGAACGAGCCCGAGCCGATGGCTCCCGAGCCGATGATGCCGGAGCCGGAGCGCCATCCCGAGCCCGCCATGATGAGCATGGCCCCGCCGCCCGGGGACAACATGGACACGGCCGCCCGGGTGCTGGCGCTGGCGCAGCAAACGGCGGATCAGGCGATCGCCGATGCCCGCCGCGAAGCCGACGAGACCCTGGGCCGGGCCCGCCGCGAAGCGGACGATATCCTCGGCAAGGCTCGCCGCCAGGCCGAGCAGATCACCAGCGACGCCAGGGCCAGGGCCGAGAGCCTCGAGCGCGACGCCCAGGAGCGTCACCGCCAGGCCATGGGCTCTTTGGTGCAGCAGCGCGAGGAGCTGGAACGGCGCGTGGACGACCTGCGTGCCTTCGAGCGGGAGTACCGCAGCAGGCTCAAGGCGTACCTGGAGGGCCAGCTGCGCGACCTTGAGGCGGGTGCCACCGACAGCGGCACGTTCCCCGCTATGCCCGGATCGCCGTCCTCGGTGGGCGCAGGCATGCGGATGGACTCCCGCAACGGGCAGCCGGCCGTGACCGGCGCGTACGTCGGCTCGCCGGAGCCTGCCGGACACCCTGGCGGATACCACCCGACTGACAACCCCCCGCACGACCGCCGTTAGCCTGCTGCCCGGCAGCTTCTGCCTGGCACGTGGAGGGCGCTAGTGATCAGGTTCAGCGCTATCCTCGTCGCCGGTGCGATAGTGGTGCTCATCACGGGGGTTCTCGCCACCAGCCTGACACTCGTCTATCTATCGATCGGGGTCAGCGTCCTCGCCACGGTGCTGCTGGCGGTCGGGGTTGCGCTGCGCCGGAGAGAGATCTTCGGCGAGGCGGATACGCCGTCCGTTGGCCACCAGCCCGGCTGGTCGGCCCCCTCAGGCGCTGGTGCCCCCGCGATGGCCGGTGGCCAGGCCGGGATCCCACGGCCCGGCCCGTGGCCGCCCGATGCCCAGACCGGTTTCGCCAACGGCAGCTATGAGGCGACGGCCGCCTGGAACGTGGCGGCCGGAGCCGGCGCGGCACAGCCGGACCACGCAGATGCCCCGGCGGTCGGCCCGGCGAGGGCTCTCCGGGCCGACGACGGGCCGGGGCAGGACGACTCGGCGAAAGACGGCCCAGGTAAAGGCCGCCCCGGCAAAGACGGGCCCGGCAAGGACCGGCCAGGCAAAGACCGGCCAGGCAAAGACCGGCCAGGCAAAGACCGGCCAGGAAGAGACGACCGGGCGAGAAACGATCCCGGGGCAGGCGGCCCCCCGAAGGGCGGGTCGACCCAGATCGGCAGCATCAGCGGCTACGCCGGGGCGCGCAGTCCCGGATCGGGACGACCCGCGACCGGGCCGCCGGGCCGGCGCGCGTCAGCCCCGCCGCCCGCGGGCACGGCACCGAAGGGTGCCAGGCGGTCGGCGGCCAACGGCCCAGGCGCGGGAGGTTCCTCCGCCGCACCCCCGGGCGCACGGCCCGACCAGCGAGCGACCGGGACCGGGACGTCCGGGCGCAGCGGCAGCGGCGCCGGCCCGCCCAGGGCAGTCGGCGGTGGTCAGGCCGGGCAGCCGGATGCGGACAAGGCCCGGCAAGAGCGGGCGGGTTCCCGGCGGCCGTCACGCAAGCCGGACGATGGGTGGGGGTCGACCCCGCCAGGGACGCTGGCCTGGCCCGCAGCGTCGGCTGGGCGGCCAGAGGCCGAGAGGGCCGGGCAGGAACGGGCGGGTTCCCGGCGGCCGTCTCGTGAGCCCGACGACGGATGGGGTCCCGCCTCACCCGAGGCGCCGTCGGCTTGGCCCCAGTCGCCGGGCGGGCGGCCGGACGCGGACAGGGCCGGGCAAGAGCAGGCCGGCTCCCGGCGGCCGTCTCGTGAGCCGGACGAGGGC
>DAITAE010000734.1:0-2098 GCA_036824445.1 Streptosporangiaceae bacterium
AGATGGGACAGATCATGCTGATCGGCGCCATCGTCGCCTTCGCGGCGGCCGCGGTACTGCTGATCATGTCGGTGTTCGGTGTCATGCACCTGCGCCGGGTCCCGGCCGAGGCCGAGGTCTTCGGCGGCGGCACCGCCACCTCCCGCCAGACCGCACCCGCGGTGTAGCCATCCAGTAACAGATCTGGCTCGCTGACCCGGGATCCCGGGGCCCATCGCCCCGGGATCCGGGGTCTTGCCGTCTGCCGGGGGGCTCTCCGGGCGAACGGCCCGGCATCGGATCCATTTACCTTTGTATTACCTGTGCATTGGGTCCTCATTAATATCATCGGACAAAGGTCCCTCCGGTCCATGACCGATATCCCTGGGCGCGGTCGCGCCAAAGGCGGATCGTAATTGCAGAAGATGCCATTTCCGCAGGCCACGGCCGGACGGGTGTCACAGGAGCAGGACATGAGTATTCACAGCCTGGCAAGCGCCGGCCCTGGAGCGATCAACCTGGATCAGCCGGGTACCTACCTGCATTGGTCAATATTTACCGTGTCGGTGGCGAATCTCGCGCTCATCGCCGTGATGGTGGTCATTTTCGGCGCCGCGCTGCTGCTGCCGTTCCCCCGGGGCCGCACCTACCCGGCGCAGGCAGATCTGCCGCCCGGGGCCGATCCTGGCACGCTCGCCGGCGCACCCGGGCCCACCAAGGCCGACCTGGGTGACGACGAGGACAGGGCCATGTGGACGTACCGGCTGCGGCGCTGGGCGCTGCGCCTGCTGCCACCGGGCAAGCTGCTGCCGGACCGCCAGCCCGCCTACGTGGCCTCGTGGGTGTATGTCTTCGGCGTTGCCAGCCTCGCCGCGCTGGGGGTTGCGATCGTGTCCGGCTTCGCCCTCGCGGTCGGTGGGGTCGACTGGTGGCACACGAACCCGGTGGGCCATTTCTTCAACAGCACCCACCTGTGGAGCGTCGAGCTGTTCATGGCGTTCTTGGTCATCCACCTGTGGGGAAAGTTCTGGATGGCCGCCTGGCGGGGGCGGCGGGCGATGACCTGGATCACCGGGGTCATCGCCTTCGCGGCCTCGGTCGTGGAGTGCTTCACGGGGTATTTGTCGCAGCAGAACTTCGACTCGCAATGGATCTCCGCGAGCGGTAAGGACGCCTTCAACTCGGTCGGGGTCGGCGCGTTCTGGAAGGCGATGGACTTCGGCCAGATGCTGCTGTGGCACGTGGTGCTGGTGCCCATCGTGCTGGTCGCCATCGTCGGGGCGCACATCCTGCTGGTGCGGGTCCGGGGCGTCGCCCACCCGCTGCCGGCCCGCCTCGGCGGCCCCGGCACCCGCCGCGAACGCCGCCGGGCGCAGAAGGTCGCCGACGCCGCGCCGTGGCGCGGCCCGACCCGGCGCTACGACATCATCAAGGAAGGCGCCATCGCCTCGCTGGTCGTGCTGGTGCTGACGGTGGCCCTCGCCTGGCTCCTGTCCTCCCCGGACGTCCCGTCGGCCACGGTGCAGAGCTGGGCGAAGGCGGCCCCGGCCGACTTCCTCACCACCGCGGCGACCGAGCTCAACGCCACCAGCGGCACCGCCACCTACGGGCCGCCCTACAACAACAGCACCGACGGCGTGCAGAAGCTGCTCTTCGCGCCCACGCAGATCACCGGCGTCACCCAGCCGATCAACACCGCCCAGGACTTCGTGCTTGGCCCGCTGGGCAAGCTGACTGCCACCAACCCCGCCCTGGCCGCGGCGCTGGCCAGCTACAAGGCCGCACCGCGAGCGCAGCAGATGGCGTGGGTCAACGCCTACCTCAAGGCCGTCCCGCACGTGAAGCTCGTGGCCGGGCTCCCGGTCGTGCCGCGCGCCGCCGACGGGCCGGTGCCGGTCATGCTGGCCACCGAGTACACGATGGCCCGCAGCGGCGCACTCGACACCGACCTGCTCGCTCAGCGGGACTTCTACGGCACCAACTTCACCAAGCCGCTGATGTTCATGAACGACGGCGCCTACTTCTCCGATCGGGCCACCTCGATTCACCTGTCCGGTGACCAGTGGGGCGTCATGAACGAGACGGGCAGCTACCCCGGCCAGCCGTGGCTCTGGCTGTA
>DAITAE010000735.1:0-2097 GCA_036824445.1 Streptosporangiaceae bacterium
GACCGTGGACGATGACCCGGCCAAACAGATCCTCGGCGAACTGCAGGCCGACGCCACGGGGGCGCTGGAGAACCTGCGCGACCTGGCCAGGGGGATCTACCCGCCGCTGCTGGCCGACCTGGGCCTGGCCGCGGCGCTCAGCGCCCAGGCCGGCAAATCGGTGCTGCCGGTGACGGTGGACGCCCGCGAGGTCGGGCGTTTTCCGCAGGACACCGAGGCGGCCGTGTATTTCTGCTGCCTGGAGGCGCTGCAGAACACCGCCAAATACGCCGCCGCGTCCAGCGCCCGGATCTGTCTTCAGGTGCAGAACGGAACCTTGCGGTTCACCGTGTCCGACAACGGAACCGGCTACGACGTGGGCCACACCCCGATGGGATCTGGCCTGCGGAACATGGCCGACCGGCTCGCCGCGCTCGGCGGCCGGCTCGAGGTCTGGTCCGCCCCCAGCCGCGGCACCACCATCACCGGACAGCTCCCCGTCCCGGTCACCACCGGCGGCCACTAGCGCAGGGCAGTCACGACTAGCGCACCCGCCACCACGACCTCCGGCAGCTAGCTTGAGTGAACAGGCCACCGGCAACCTGGCAAGAACGCTCACCGGCACGACATCTGATAGAGGATTCCTGCCCAGGCCACGCTCCGGAGGGCGCGGGCCAGCGCCTTGTTCGGTTCTGGGTCCAGGTACCCCTTTCCGGGCCAGATACGGGACAAGTTCGCAGAGTCACCGGATGGCGGGCGCGGGGGCGGCGGGCGGCATCGTGGGCAGGCCTGCAAGCAGTCCGGGGCGGCCCGGCCGGAGCCATGCGTCGTAGCCGGGCCACCGGCCGGCCTCTCGCCCGTCGGGTCTGACCAGCATCGCTCCGTCTGGCCGTAGTTCGAGCGCGTCAGAAGTCTCGGCATCAAGCAGATGGACTGTGAGCGGGATGGATCCGCGATAGTCATCTTTGACGCCCGCCCACCGCGAATCGCGGGGCCCTGCGAGCAGGGTGAGCCCGTCGCCGACGAGGTCGAGTGTGGAGATCTGAGGGGCAGACGCGGGGATCCAGTGGTGGGCCAGCCGGCCGTTGAGGTCCCAGGGAAGGGCTTCGCCGGTGGTGGCGCGGGCGCCGGCTGGCTGCGCGGAGCGCTGCACGTTGTGCAGCGCGATGGGGCGGCGCTCGGTCTGGTAGGAGTCGAGCAGGCTGGGCGGCGCCCATCCGCGCAGGACCCAGGCGAGCTTCCATCCGAGGTCGAAGGAGTCCTGGATCGCGGTGTTCATGCCGGTACCGCCACGTGGTGTCATGCGGTGCGCGGCGTCACCGACCAGGAACCCGCGGCCGTTCCGGTACCGGTCGGCGATCTGCGCCGCGAACGGGAAGCTGCTGAGCCGCTCGATGCAAACCGGAAGATCAGCGATACCGGCCGCGCGGGCGATCAGATCCGTGAGCTCCCGTTCGCCGAGGTCGGCGAACCGGGGCTGGCCAGGCGTCCGCTCTCGCGAGATTCCCCAGCGGTCGCCGCGGCCCCGCTGGGCGAGGATCCCGGCGGCGTCCGGGCGGGTGATCACGTAGAGGGCGTAACGGCGGTCACCGGCCGCGCCCGTCAGCGGCGCGAAGAACTCAGTGCGCTCATAGTCGGCAAGGTGGCCGGGGCCATCCATGCCGATGCCGAGCTGCTCGCGCACAGTACTGTGGGCCCCGTCCGCGGCGATGACGTACTGGGCGACGACCTCGCTGGGGGTTGCCGTGGCGCGGTCCAGTAGCACGGCGTGCACGCCGGCATCGTCCTGGCGTAGCTCGGTCAGCTCGCACCTGAACCGGATCGTTGCGGCCGGCATCTGGCGCAGGTGAGAGAGCAGGATCGGCTCGTGGTGGTCCTGGGGCGCCCAAGCCGGGCGGGAAGG
Organism: Streptosporangiaceae bacterium; assembly: GCA_036824445.1. Taxonomy (GTDB): domain Bacteria; phylum Actinomycetota; class Actinomycetes; order Streptosporangiales; family Streptosporangiaceae; genus UBA9676. The sequence continues at coordinate 1,883 of DAITAE010000735.1, forward strand.
ACTGACCGCGGCGGCTTCCTCGTCCGACGGGTGGCCCAGGGGCATCTCGGTGCCCTCGCCGCGTTCGCCGACCGCCCCGCCGTCCGCGCCGCCCGGGCCGAAACCGACCCGGTGAAGATGGTGGGCGCGTTCGCCCGCATCGTCGCCGAGTTCATGGAACGGTCCTCAGCTATCCTCCACGCACTGACCACGGCCGCCCAGGTCGACTCCGACGC
>DAITAE010000231.1:0-7367 GCA_036824445.1 Streptosporangiaceae bacterium
ACGCTCCTGCTCACCGCCGGGGTGTCCGTGCTCGGCTTCGCCCTCACGCTGGTCCTGCCCGAGCCCGCCGGGCGCAGCCTGGAGGACATGCCTGCCAGCACGCGCGAGGTAGACGGTCAGCCGCTGCGGGTGGCCGATGAGCGTCAGGTCGCCGAGGGCTCCGCGCCGGCCGCCTAGAAGCAGGTCACCAGCGAGCCCGCGGTCTGTGGTAGAGACGCTGGTATGCCGGGGTCGTGGTGGTGGGATCTGCTGCTCGGGATCGCTGCCGGGCTGCTGCTGGCCTGGGCGGTGCTGATCGCGGCGCTGGTGGTCATGCGGCCGCGGGGTGGGCTGATGCGTCAGGCGCTGCGGCTGCTGCCGGATGTGCTGCGGCTGCTGCCACGCCTGGCCGCCGATCGCAGCCTGCCGCGTGGCGTGCGGGTCCGGCTGGCACTGCTGCTCGCTTACCTGGCATCCCCGATCGACCTCGTGCCCGACTTCATCCCGGTGGTTGGCTACGCCGACGATGCGATCATCGTTGCCGCCGTGCTGCGGTCGGTGGTGCGCCACGCCGGGGTGCAGGCGCTTGAGCGTCACTGGCCCGGTACCAGGGATGGGCTGGCTGCGCTGTACCGCCTCACCGGGCTGGGTCCGACGCGATCTTCCGCCGCGGGCCCAAGTGATCATCCAGATAAGATGCCCAGGTGAGCGTGTTCCCCGACGCCATGAACCCGGGGCAGAGCCGGGAGGTCGTGGTGGGCCTCGACAATGGCGGGACGGCGATCAACGCGACCGTGCTCGATTCCGGGGGGCGATTCCTGGTGGACAGCCTTGTGGAGGCACCCAGCCGGGTTGCCGAAGGTCCGGGGGTGGCCATTGAGGCGCTCGCCGAGGCGTTCGCGGGCGTGCTCGGCTTGACGGGGATCCCGCGTGATTCGGTGCAGGCGGTGGGCTTGGACACGCCGGGGCCGGCCAGCGCGGACGGGGTGATCTCGTCGCGGGGTGCGGTGAACTTCGCCGATCCTGCCTGGCGCGGCTTCGACGTTCGCGGCGCTCTGGAAGCCCGGCTGGGCCTGCCCGTGATCTACAACAATGACGCCAATGCGGCATCGCTCTACGCACATCACGTCCACTTTGGGGCGAGCGCCGCACACCGCTCGTCGGTTTCCCTGATCGTAGGCACCGGGCTCGGTGGTGGCGTGATCGAAGACGGCAGGGTGGTACGCGGCGCCGCCGGGATGGCCGGCGAGTTCGGGCACATCCAGATCCCGATGGAAGGGCTGCTGGCCGAGGGTCAGCCGACGCCCGTGTGCAATTGCGGGCTGGCCGGTGATGGCGAGAGCGTCGCTTCCCTGACCGGCATTGCGAAGAACCTGCTGCCCTACTGGCTGACCCGTTTCCCCGGCCATGAGCTGCACATGGTGGGCCCAGCGCAGCAGGCGGCGCCCCTCGTGCGGGGCTACGCCAGCGCGTGGGACCCGATGGCCCTGGAGATCTTCCGGCAGCAAGCGATCGCGCTCAGCAGGCTCTTCACCATCGCGGCGAACCTCATCGACCCGCACGCGTACTTCATCGGCGGCGGCGTAGTCGAGGCGGTGCCCAGCTTCCGCGACTGGTTCCTCGCCACGGTCCGCGAGCATACCGACCTGCGAGCCGAGCAGCTTCCCCACGTCACGTTCGCGCTCGTGCCAGATCTGGACATGGCAGGTGCCCGTGGGGCCGCCATCGCGGGCGGCGACGCGCTGGGGTGGGCACCCCCCGAGCTTCCCGATCGCTGACCAGGCCGCGTGCGCCGGGCCGACGAGGGTGATCCGGGTGCAGGTGTGCGGCGAGGGACGTGTGCTGCTGGCCCGGCCGCGCGGTGTGAGGCTGGCTTGTTGGATACTCGACGTAGCCGCGGGAAGGGGGGCTTGAGCTATGCCACCGACTTACGTCCATTTCAATGGCAGCGTCAACCTGGCCGATGCCGAATCGGTGATGCGCGAGATCGCTTCGCGGATCCCGTCCGGCCTACGGCGCGTGCCGGACGGGGAGACCGGGGACCGGGGTAACTGGATCTTCTTCCAGATGCAGAAGTTCCTGCAGTCGCCCTCGCTGGTCCCGGCGGGACCGCTCGAGGCCGCGGCGGGAGACTACGAGCAGATTCCGCAGCTGCGGCTGGCTGACGGCGTGGACCCGGCGCAGATGAGGTGGCCGGACCTGGGCTACGCCGATGCTTACCTCGGGTCGTATGCGACCTTCGCGGCGCTGCGCGGGCAGGGTGTGATTCCGGACGGCGTCCGTTTCCAGGTCCAGTACCCGACACCGCTCGCCTCGATCGGCGCCTACATCGTCCCCGAGCAGCAGCAGGCGCTGCTGGGCTCCTACGAGCGGGCGATGTTCGCTGACCTGGACCGGCTGATCGCGGCGATCCCGCACGACGAGGTGGCCGTGCAGTGGGATGTGGCGGTGGAGTTCGCCGTCCTGGAAGAGGCCTTCGCGCCCGGCAGTGCGCAGGCCTTCGATGCGATCATCGCGGGCCTGGCGCGGTGCGTCGACCAGGTGCCCGCCGACGTCCCGGTGGGGCTGCACCTGTGTTACGGGGACTACGGCCACCAGCATTTCATGCAGCCGGAGTCACTGGCGCTGCAGGTCCGGGTGATGAACGCGGTCACCCGCGCAGCCCGGCGGACGGTGAGCTTCGTCTCCTTCACCGTGCCGCAGTACCAGCGCGATGAGGCCTACTTCGCTCCGCTGGGCGAGCTGGCCGCAGACCCGGCCACCGAGCTCAATTTCGCGCTCGTGCCCTATCACCCCGCTGATCAGGCATCGGGCACCACCGCTGAGCAGGTGCGGCTCATCGATGCCGCGCTCGCGGCCAGCCCGGGCGGCAGCCGCGCCTGGGGCATCTGCACCGAATGCGGCATGGGCCGCGTGAACCGGGATGAGGTCCCGGTGCTGCTGGACCTATATCGCGAGATCATCGCCGCGGGCTAGGATTCGCGTGATGTCTGTGAGTGCTGGGGTTCTGGTTCGGCGTTAACCGCATCGGCTGACGGGGGCAGATGCTGCAGGTGTCTGATCGGACGGCGGAAGAGAGACTAAGCAAGAGCACCTGGCTGGCACTAGCTGCCATGGCGCTTGGCGTTTTCGTGATCGCCAACGACTTCACCGCGCTGAGCGTGGCGATTCCGCGCATCGAGGCACAGCTGCATACCACCGTGAGCAGGGCACAGTGGGTGATCAACGGCTATGCCCTGGTGTTCGGCGTGCTGATCGTCACCGGCGGGCGGCTGGCTGACCTGTTCGGCCGCAAGCGGGCATTCATGGTGGGGGCTTCGGTCTTTGCATTCTTCTCGCTCTTGTCCGGGCTCATGCCGACCGTCGTTCTGCTGATCATCTGCCGTGCGCTGATGGGTGTCGGCGGCGCCGTCATGTGGCCAGCCGTGCTCGGCCTGACCTACGCCATTTTGCCGCCATCAAAGAAGGCGCTGGCTGGCGGGCTGATCCTGGGCGTGGCCGGGCTCGGGAACGCGGTCGGCCCGCTGCTCGGCGGCTGGCTCACCGACGCCGCGACCTGGCGCCTGGTGTTCTTCATCAACGTGCCGATCACCGCGTTCGCGATGCTGGTGACCTGGCGCGAGGTCCCGGAGAGCGCCACGCCCACAGCCGAACGGGGGATCGACTACCGGGGCATCGCGCTCCTGTCCGCTGGGACGGTCGCCGTGCTGCTCGGGCTCGACCTGGGCACCGACGGCGGGTTCGGCCGACCGACGGTCCTCGGCCTGCTCGTGCTCGGGCTGGCGCTGCTCGCCTTGTTCTTCGTTATCGAACGCCGCCAGGGGGACACGGCACTGCTCCCGGCGGACGTTCTGCGCAACCGGGTCTTCTCCGCGGCGTGCGTGACCGTCCTGTTCATGTCGGCAATATTCTTCTCCGCGCTGCTGTACCTGCCGCAGTTCATGGAGAAGCAGCTGGGGTTCTCGGCGCTGGCATCGGGGGCCGGCCTGCTGCCGCTGATGGGCGCGTTCGCCCTCACGTCGTTCGCGGCGGGCCCGCTGTATAACCGTCTCGGCCCGAAGATCGTTGTGTCGGCCGGGGTTGCCTTCCTTGCCACCGGCATATTCCTGCTCTCTGACCTCAGCCGCAGCTCGACCTATTCGTCGCTGGTGGCTGGGATGATCGTGCTCGGCGTGGGCGTCGGGCTCTTCTATTCTTCAATCACCACTGCCGCGGTGACCGCGCTTGACCCATCGCGGTCCAGTCTTGCTGGCGGGATCGTCTACATGTGCCAGGTCGCCGGCGGGGCCATCGGCCTCGGGCTCAACACGGCGATCGTGCTGGCCGCTGCAACCCTGACCGACGGGATCAAGGTGGCATTCCGCGTGGACGCCGTCCTCGCCGTGATCGGCCTTGGCGTCTGCCTCGCATTCGTGCACGGCCCGAAGCGCTCCGCCGCCCACGCGGCGTCGCCGCTGGCTCACCACCGCGTGCGCGCCTTACCTTCGGATGGTGCGAGAGCCACAGCCGGGCCGCGCCGGTCATCTGTCCTGGCCCGCAGTCCGGCATGACGAGCCGACACCGTCTTCGGCCCTTGACGGCAATGGGCAATGGCGAGGGGGCGTGGTAGCGTCCCGGGACCGCCGGGCACTCCTGGGAGGGCACGTGAGGCTAAGGTCCGTGGCGCTGACTGTCATGCCGCTCCTCTTCGGCCTGTTGTGGGCCGCGTCCCCGGCCACGGCCGTGACCGCGGGCCATCGGCACGGTGGCGGCTGGACCACCGAACAGCGGTGGAGCCCGAGGAACGACTGGGAGCCGAACATCGCTGCGGATCCCTCGTCATCGTGGCTGTATCAGATGACCACCCGGTACGGCGGCCCGTCGGTGTGCCGTCGGCACATGGAGCACTGCATCCGGTTCCGATCGTCGCCGGACCGGGGCAAGACCTGGCACACGAGCATCGTCATGAACAGGTGGAGGTGCCCTCCGCGCCAGGCCTGCCGGAGCGCGATCTGGCAGAACGACCCGGTGCTGGCGGTCTCGGCATCGGGCGTCATCTATGCGGCGTGGATGAACAACTGGGACGTGGTGTTCATGCGGTCCGGCGATCACGGCCGGACGTGGACGGGTTTCCACGACTTCCGGCGGGCCCTGGGGGCATCGTTCACCGATAAGCCGTGGATCGCGATCTCGCCGGACGGCAAAGATGTGTACGTCGCGTTCAACCGGAGCAACTCCTACATCTCGGCCTCGCACGATTACGGGCGGAGCTGGTCCAAGCCGGTGCGGACGAACAAGGGCGGCCGCTACTGGTTCGCCGAGGGGGGCGCGGTTGCGCCGGACGGGCGCGTGTACTTCGTCGAGAGCGCCGAGCACCAGAACGCCAAGGGCACGGTGCGGCTGGCGGTGATCTCCTCCGCGGACGGTGGCGCCTCATGGACGACCACCTATGTCGCACTCAGCCAGCAACAGCCCCGCTGCCCGACCGCGGACTGCCCGAACGACTTCTACGGTGCACAGATCTCGCTCGCCGTCGACCGCGCCGGGACCATCCTCGCCGCCTACGTCGCGAACGCCAGGGCCAGGGCGCCGATGCGGCTCTACGCGATCACGTCGGGCGACGGCGTTTCCTGGAGCGCGCCCACTGACCTGGGAGCCCATGGCACCAGCGTGGGGGCCGACTTCCCGGCGGTCGCGGCCGGACCGCGGCCCGGCGACTTCCGGGTCGCCTGGGAAGACGACGGCAACGGACGCAAGGCATGGAACGTCTGGTACCGCGCGACCGTGAACCAGGGAGCCTCGTGGAGCCCGGCCGCCCGCGTCTCCAATCGCGGGTCCGGCGCGCCCTACAAGACGAAGGCAGGCTTCCGGTTCCCCTATGGCGACTACTTCGGCATGACGGTGGACAGCCACGGCGTCAGCTACCTCGCGTGGAGCGAGGGGAAGAGCTACGACGGCCCCGGCAGCACCTGGTGGGCCCGCAACCATCGGCACCAGCGGCAGGGCAGCGCTCTGGGCTAGCGCGCAGTCGGCCGACGGCTCGGTGCGGCGGGTGCGGCGGACCCCGGGCCTGCGCAGGGCTGGCCGAACCATGCGAAGGCCCCGGCAGGCTCCAATTGGGTGGAGCCGGCCCGGGCAGCCCGGCTACGGTCGGCGGGGTGGGGATCACGATCCGCCCGGTCATGTCCGGCGAGGACTATGCCGCCTGGCGGCAGGTCCTGCTGACGGTGGAGCCGGGTGAGCGGGCGCCCACGGCCGGCGAGCTGCGGGCTCAGGCCGGGCCGCAGCAGCGGTTTTTCGTGGCCGAGCTGGACGGCAGGCTGGCCGGCTCCGGCGCGGTCGGCAGGTCTGATCTGGCCGGCTCGGCCTTCGTCGCGCCACGGGTACTGCCTGCCTGCCGGCGCCAGGGTGTCGGGTCAGCGATCCTGCAGCTGCTGGCGGAGCAGGCCGCCGCGATGGGGTTCGGTGTCGCGGGCGGCATCGTCGAGGACCCAGGCTCGGCGTGCTTCGCCGAAAGATACGGCTTCCGCGAGGTGGACCGGCAGGTGCAGCAGGTCCGGGTCATTGGTGCCGAGCCGGCGCCCCAGGCGCCGGAGGGGGTCATCATCGTCGCGGTGAGCGTCCAGCCGCGGTTGTGGCGGGACGCCTACGAATCCGTGGGCGCGCAGGCGTTCCAGGACATGGCGACGATCTCCGAGCTGGAGGTCACGCTGGAGCAGTGGGAACGGGACTGGATCACCGACCCGGATGCGATGTTCGTGGCCCTGGCCGATGGTGAGGTGATCGGCTGTGCGGGCTTGCTGCCCGATCCGGACCACCCACGGCGGGCCGAGCATGCGCTGACCGCCGTGCGCCGGGACTGGCGCCGGCGCGGGGTTGCCACCGCGCTCAAGCGCAGCACACTCGCCTGGGCGGCAGGCCATGGGTTCACCGAGGTCTATACCTGGACCCAGCGCGGCAACGACGGCATGCGGGCGCTCAACGCCCGCCTCGGTTTCATCACCCGCTCCGAATGCATCACCTTGCGGGCGACGCTGCCGCTCCCCGACTGACCGGCCCGCCAGGCGGCCGGCGACGCGAGCGCCGGCGCCGATGGACCCGTCCTCGTCGTTGGCCCGCCCGGCGTTAGTGCGCGCCCAGCGACCCGGGTGCGGGAGGACGGGGGAGGGGTGCGTCGTTCAGCTGCTGGTCAATGTCGACGAGAACGGCGCCGTCTTCAATCTTGCATGCGTAAACCGGGATGGGGCCGGAGGCAAACGGACCGACGGCCTCGCCGGTGGTCAGGTCGTAGCGTGACGCGTGGGCGGCGCAGACCAGGGTGTCATCGTCCTGGAGGGTGCCCTCGTGCAGGGGTTGCTGCTGGTGGGTGCAGGTGTTGTGGATCGCCCTGACGTCGTCATCATCGAGGC
>DAITAE010000736.1:0-2095 GCA_036824445.1 Streptosporangiaceae bacterium
AGGCGGCTACTTGCGCGGTGATGTTGATCAGCGCTAGTTACAGAATGTGATTCGGCTCCCGGACCAGCGCCGCGCGGATCGCCGATTATTCGCACCCAGCTGCCGATGCTCACCCCCGTGTGGAGGCGCGCAGATTATCTATTCGGCGGCGGGCGGACGTCGGTCGGTGCCGCACGCCGGTGCGGTCTGCCCGCACTATGTGCTGCCTTTGGGTTATGAGCACTATGACGCACGTGCCCGGTGTCTCGCGCAGTCTCCCCATTGCTACGTTGGCCAGGCCAGATTTCCGGCCCGGAGTCCTGGCCGGCCCTCGGTGTCTGGCCTGACGCGATCAGGTGAGTACTCGTGAGACGTCCAGGCACGGCCAGCTACAGGGGCCGGCCTTCCGTTTGCGCTCCGCCCGGGCCCAACCGGCTCTTCGGTCACGGGGCCGGCTGCGTGCGTGAGCTCGCGGAGCAGGGTGCGGAGTTGTGATGCGAGCGGGTAGGACTCGACGGCGCTGGTCGTGTTCGGCGCCAGGCCCAGCCGGGCCGGGTCAGGCGGTTTGCGCGATCACGAGTTCGCGGCTGTGGTTCGGTGCCGGAACAGGGTTCGGTACTCCTGGGGCGAGGTGCCCAGATGCCGGTGGAAGGCGGCTCGGACTCCGGCGGGGGCGCCGAGCCCGGTGAAACGGCCGATGTGTTCTACGGGCTGGCTGGTCGTCTCCAGCAGTTCACGGGCGCGGTCGAGGCGCGCGCCGGTGAGCCAGGCCATCGGCGAGGTTCCGGTCTCCTCGCGGAACCGGCGGACGAGGGTCCGGCGGGACATGTGGGCGCGTTCGGCGAGCGCGTCGATGCTGAGCGGCTGGGCGAGGTTTTCGAGCATCCAGTCCCGTAGCGGGGCGAGTTCGCCGCCGCTGGGTTTCGGGACGAGCCGTTCGATGTATTGCGCCTGGCCGCCGGCTCGCTGCGGCGGGGCGACGAGGGCTCGGGCGCATGCGTTGGCAGCGGCGGCACCGTGGTCGGTTCGGATCAGGTGCAGGCACACGTCGACTCCGGCGGTCACGCCGGCCGAGGTGAGGATATCGCCGTCGTCGACGTAGAGCTGGTTGGGCCGCACGTCGATCTGCGGGTATCGGCGCTGCAGCTGGTCGGTCAGTTGCCAGTGAGTGGCCGCCCGGCGCCCATCGAGCAAGCCGGCTGCGGCGAGGGCGAACGCTCCTGCGCAGATGGAGACGAGCCGGGCACCGCGGCGGTGAGCCGCCTGGAGCGCGGTCAGTGCGCCGGCCGGTACGGGAGCGTCAACGTCCTGGTAGCCCGGCACGATCACGGTATCCGTATCGCTCAGCGCGTCGAGCCCGGCCGTGGCGGTGATGGTGAAGCCGGAGGTCGGCACCGCTCTGGCTGGCACCGGCGTGCAGACGGTCAGCCGGTATTGGGGTTCGGAACCGAAGATCTGCGCCGCGATCCCAAGTTCGAGCGGGAACACGCCGGGCAAGACGAGAACCGCGACGTGGTGCGCCGGTACCGTCATGGCCCGATTATAGCGGTCAATGGCCTGCGGGCCACTGGTGGGGAATCGGCCGGATTCGTACGGTCAACGTGTGAACGACGTACCCGCCCTGCCTTCGGGGCCGCTGGCCGCCGCGAGCCTGTCCATCGTGCAGACCACCGCGAGCGCGCCGATTGCCAGCCACAGCATCCGTACCTTCCTCTACGCCCGCCTGCTCGCCGAGCACGAAAGCAGCCTGAACGATGCCGCCTACGACGAGGACCTGCTCTTCGCCGCCTGCGTCATGCACGACCTCGGGCTGGGCAGCCGCGCCGCAGGCCAGGCCCGGTTCGAGGTCGAGGGCGCCGACCTGGCGGCCACAGTGCTGACCGAGCACGGTGTCGCCGCACCTGAGGTTGACCGCGTCTGGGAGGCCATCGCGCTGCACTCCTCGACCGGCATCGCCCACCGGCGAGGACTGCTGACCTACCTGACCCACCGCGGCGTCTTCATCGACAGCGGCCGCGATACCGGCCTCCCCGCCGACCTTATCCAGCGGGTCCGCACCGCCTACCCCCATCGAGCGGGGAAGCGCTACCTGGCGGACGCGATCGCCGACCATGCC
>DAITAE010000737.1:0-2095 GCA_036824445.1 Streptosporangiaceae bacterium
CCACCGTGCTCGGCCGCATCGGGTTCGACCTGGTCATCCTCGGCTCGGAGTCGACGGACGCCCGGACGGGCGTGCTGGCCGCGATGCTCGCCGAACGCCTGGGCACCCCGCAGCTCTCGCTGGCCAGCAAGGTAGAGATCGACGGGTCTGCGATCTCGATCCAGCGCCAGACCGAATACGGTTACGACAAGGTCGAGGCGAGCCTGCCCGCGGTGATCAGCGTGGTCGAGAAGATCAACGAGCCGCGCTACCCGTCCTTCAAGGGAATCATGGCGGCCAAGAAGAAGCCGGTCGAGACCCTGAGCCTGGCCGACGCCGGGATCGATCCCGGCCAGGTGGGGCTGGGTGCGGCGGCGACAGAGGTGGTCAGCTTCGCCAACCGGCCACCCCGCCAGGCGGGCACGATCGTCAAGGACGACGGGGACGGCGGCGTCAAGGCGGCCGAGTTCCTCGCCGCCCAGAAGTTCATCTGAGCGGAAGGACGTGCGAGTTCATGGCTGAGGTCCTTGTTCTCGCCGAGCATTCCGGCGAGACGGTCAAGAAGGTCACCCTCGAGCTGCTGACCCTGGCCCGCCGGTTCGGCGAGCCCGCCGTGGTCTGGCTCGGCGGCGGCGCGGACGGCGGGCGGGAGCGGCTCGCCGAGTACGGCGCGGCCAAGGTCTACGTGGCGGACGGCGAGGGCCTGGACGACTACGTGGTTGCTCCCGCGGCGGAGGTGCTCGCGTCCCTGGTCAGCCGGACGTCACCGGTGGCCGTCCTGGTCGCAGCCACACCCGAGGGCAAAGAGATCGCCGGGCGGCTCGCGGTCAAGATCTCCTCGGGAGTCCTCACCGACGCGGTGGACCTGACCCCGGGCGACGACGGCTCGGGGCCGGTGGCCGAGCAGTCCATCTTCGGCGGGGCGATCATCGTGCGGTCACGCGTGCGGAGCGGCACGCCGATCGTGGCGGTACGGCCGAACGCCGCCGCCCCGGAGCCCGCCGAGGGTGCGGCAGCGCTGGAGCCGGCCAGCACCGAGCTGAGTGAGGCGGCCAAGGCGGCACGCATCACCGACCGGGTGGTGGCGCAGCGCGGCGAGCGGCCGGATCTGACCGAGGCAGCCATCGTGGTCTCCGGCGGGCGCGGGGTAGGCAACGCCGAGAACTTCGCGCTGATCGAGAAGCTCGCCGACTCGCTGGGCGCCGCCGTCGGGGCCTCGCGCGCCGCCACCGACGCCGGCTGGTACCCGCACCAGTTCCAGGTCGGGCAGACGGGCAAGACCGTCTCACCCCAGCTCTACCTGGCGGTAGGCATCTCGGGAGCGATCCAGCACCGGGCCGGGATGCAGACCTCGAAGACCATCATGGTGATCAACAAGGACCCCGAGGCGCCCATATTCGAACTGGCCGACTTCGGGGTCATAGGCGACCTGTTCAATGTCGTTCCGCAGCTCACCGACGAGATCGCCCGGCGCAGGGAGTCCTGAGGGCGGCGTCCCGGCGCGCCCGCGGGCTGAAGCGGATACCTGGAACTGCGGCTACGCTTGGGGGCCGTCATGGGGAACTCAGTGAGTGACCGCGAGAGCCCAGGTCAGAGGCAGGACTGCCGGGTGTACCTGGACCACGCCGCGACCACACCGATGCTTGGCGAGGCCATCGCCGCGATGACGGCGGAACTCGCGCATCTCGGCAACCCCTCTTCGCTGCACAACGCGGGCCGGCGGGCACGCCGGGTCGTGGAGGAGTCCCGCGAGCAGATCGCCGAGGCCTATGGCGCGCGGCCCAGCGAGGTGGTGTTCACCGGCGGCGGCACCGAGGCCGACAACCTCGCGGTGAAGGGGCTGTACTGGGCCCGGCGCGCCGAGCGCCCCGGGCGGCGCCGGGTGCTGGTCACCGCGATCGAGCACCACGCGGTGCTCGACTCGGCGCAGTGGCTGGCCAGCCACGAGGCGGCGGATGTGAGCTGGCTCCCGGTGGACGGGACCGGCCTGCTGTGGCCCGATACGCTGCGGGCCGCCATCGATGACGACCCTGGTTCCGTGGCGCTGATCAGCGTCATGTGGGCGAACAACGAGGTAGGCACGATCCAGCCGATCGCGGAGCTCGCCTCGGTCGCG
>DAITAE010000738.1:0-2092 GCA_036824445.1 Streptosporangiaceae bacterium
GCCGCGGCTTGCAGGGTGGTCCGGTAGACCAGCGGGCCGATCAGGTGCGCGGCGGCCAGGTCCGCGTCGGGGGCGGTGTCGAGTTCGCCGGCGTCAACGGCGAGCGCGAACGCGGCGGCGAGCCGCTCGGTGATGGCGGTGACGTGCCGGTGCGGACGGGCGCCGGCGCCGCCCGGCCGGGTCTGCTCCATCAGCGCCATGGCGAGCGATGCGACCGCCGGGAGGGCGAGCTCATCGGCGAGCTGGCGCAGCTCGGCGTGCAGCCAGGACCGCAGGGGCAGGGCGGGGGTGGCGAAGAACGGCAGCTCGGCGGTGTACAGCACGTCGCGGAGCAGGTCCTCTGGCGCCGCCCAGTGCCGGTAGACCGTGGCCCTGCCGACGCCGGCCTGCTGGGCCACCCGCTGATGGGTGATGGCGCCCGGTCCTTCCCGGGCGAGCAGGTCATAGGCGGCGGCAAGGATCGCCTCACGGCTTCGGGCGGCGCGCGGATCAGTGGCCGGCGATGTCATCCCCCTAGTTTATGAGACAACTTGACTCATAGTCGAGGGAGGTGGCATAGTGAGTTTGTGAGACAAGATGTCTCAGAGATCCGGACGAGCGGGGCACACCAGCAGTCCAGGATCCCGCGAACCGGAGGAGAGGCCAGTCATGGCAGCGAAGATGCATACCCCGGCTCCGGCCGGTGCGCGCGAGACGCGCGGCGTGGCGCGGCGGTGGTGGGTGCTCGCCGTCGCCAGCGTGGCGCAGCTGATGGTGGTGCTGGACGTGACCGTGGTGAACATCGCGCTGCCGTCGGCGCAGCGGGGGCTGGCGTTCTCCGACGCGGACCGCCAGTGGGTGGTGACCGCCTATGCGCTGGCGTTCGGCAGCCTGCTGCTGCTCGGCGGGAAGCTGTCGGACCTGTTCGGCCGCAACCGCACCTTCATGGCCGGCCTGGCCGGGTTCGCCGCCGCGTCGGCGCTGGCCGGGGCGGCGCCGAACTTCGCGGTCCTGGCCGCCGGCCGGGCCGCCCAGGGCGCGTTCGGGGCGCTGCTCGCGCCGGCCGCGCTGGCGATCGTCACCGCGACGTTCGCCGGCAGCCCGGCCCGCGGCCGCGCGTTCGCGATCTTCGGCGCGGTCGCCGGGATCGCCGGCGCGTTCGGCCTGCTGCTCGGCGGGCTGCTGACCGAGTACCTGAACTGGCGCTGGACGCTGTATGTCAACCTGGCCTTTGCCGCCATCGGGCTGATCGGGGCGGCGGCGTTCCTGCGCGGCGGGGACCGGCCGGCACACCGGCCCAAGCTCGACCTGCCCGGCACCGCGCTGGTCTCCGCCGGGCTGTTCTTGCTCGTGTTCGGGCTGTCCCGGGCCGAGGCCGGCGGGTGGAACGCGCCCGCGTCCTGGCTGTCCCTGACCGGCGCAGCCGTGTTGCTCGCCGCGTTCACCGGCTGGCAGGCCCGGGCCGCCGCGCCACTGCTGCCGCTGCGGGTGCTCGCCGACCGCGACCGCGCCGCCTCGATCATCGCGCTGACCCTGGCCAGCGCCGGGATCTACTCGGTGTTCTTGTTCCTGACCTACTACCTGCAGGCCGTCCAGGCCTACACCCCGGTCCGCACCGGGCTGGCGTTCCTGCCCATGGTCGCCACCGTCATCACCGGCTCGGTGCTCGGCGCGAACGTGCTGCTGACCCGGATCGGGCCGCGGCTGACCCTGCCGATCGGCATGCTCGCCAGCGCCGCCGGCATGGCCTGGCTGACCCGCCTGACCGTGACCAGCAGCTACCCCACCGCCGTCCTCGGCCCGCTGCTGATCCTCGGCCTCGGCCTCGGCCTGATCTTCGCCCCCGCCATCAGCCTGGGCACCGCCCGGCTCCGCGGCCAGGACACCGGCGTCGGATCCGCGCTGGTCAACACCACCCAGCAAGTCGGCGGCGCCGTCGGCATCGCCCTGCTCAGCACCCTGGCCGCCAGCGCCGCCACCAGCTACCTGCGCCCCCACGCCGCCATCACCCCGGCCCTCCTGCAGGACGCCGCCGTCCACGGCTACGCCACCGCCTACTGGACCGCCACCGCCATCTTCACCGCCGGCGCGCTGCTCACCGCCCTGCTCTACC
>DAITAE010000739.1:0-2089 GCA_036824445.1 Streptosporangiaceae bacterium
GGCTGCTCCGCCGCCAGGTCGTGCGCCTGGGTCCAGTCGCCGGGGCCATACAGCTCCCAGACGTCATCGTCGAACGCCGGCAGCTCGCCGAAGGCCCACGGGATGCTGTGCCGCGTGACCGCCGTCCACCCCTTGTGGTAGATGCCCCGGTTCACGAACATCTCGAAGTACTGGGTCTCGCGCCGCTCCCCGGCACCGGCATCGTCGAACGAGTACGCCATCGACACGCCGTGCAGCGGCATCTGCTGCACGCCGTTCACGAACACCGGCTCGGGCAGGCCCGCCGCCTCCAGCACGGTCGGCGCCACGTCGATCACATGGTGAAACTGCGTGCGGCTCTCGCCCTTGGAACGGATGCCGCCGGGCCAGTGCACGATCGTGCCGTTACGGGTGCCGCCCCAGTGTGAGGCGACCTGCTTGGTCCACTGATACGGCGTGTCCATCGCGTGCGCCCAGCCGACCGCGTAGTGGTTGTAGGCGGCCGGGGTGCCGAAGTCCGCGATCCGCGACGCCATGAACTCGGCGGTCTCCAGCGCCGCCGCCCCGTTGAAGGTGAACATCTCGTTGAACGTGCCGTTGATCGTCCCCTCGGCGGAGGCGCCGTTGTCGCCGATGATGTAGTAGACCAGCGTGTCGTCCAGGACCTCCAGGTCCTCCAGGGCCTGAACCAGGCGCCCCACGTGATGGTCGGTGTGCTCCAGGAAGCCGGCGAACACCTCCATCTGCCGGGCCAGCACCGGCTTCAGCCCGTCGGGCATGTCCTCCCACGCCGGGATCTCGCCGGGACGGGCGGTGAGTTCGGCGTCAGGCGGGATCACGCCGAGCTGTTTCTGCCGGGCGAAGGTCTCCTCACGAAGCCGGTCCCAGCCCTGATCGAACCGGCCCTTGTACTTGTCCGACCACTCCTTCGGCACGTGGTGCGGCGCGTGCGTGGCGCCCGGCGCGAAGTAGACGAAGAACGGCTTATCCGCCATCAGCGCCTTCTGCTGGCGGACCCACTCGATCGCCCGGTCGGTCATGTCCTCGGTGAAGTGGTAGCCCTCCTCCGGCGTGCGGTCGGGTTCGACCGGAACCGTCCCGTTGTAAAGCGCCGGGGCGTACTGGTTGGTCTCACCCCCGATGAACCCGTAGAAATACTCAAACCCACTGCCCGTGGGCCAGGAGTCGAAGGGGCCCATCGGGCTGGTCTGCCACACCGGGACCTCGTGACACTTGCCGAACTGCGCCGTGGAGTAACCGTTCAGCTTCAGCATCTCCGCCAGCGGCGCGGCCGTATTGGGCCGCATCGAGCTATACCCCGGCGCCGACGTCGCGACCTCCGGGATCCCGCCCATGCCGGCCGCGTGATGGTTGCGGCCGGTCAGCAGCGCCTGCCGCGTCGGGGCACACAACGCGGTCGTATGGAAACGGTTGTACCGCAGGCCATTCCCGGCCAGCCGCTCAGCGGTCGGCGTATGACACGGGCCCCCGAACGCGCTCGACGAGCCGAACCCAGTGTCATCGATCAACACGATCAGCACATTCGGCGCACCCGCCGGAGGACGCAGCGGCTCGATCGGCGGGAACGACGTATCGGGGTCCTTCGCGTCATAGGTGACCAGGCCCGTATGCGGCCGGTCAGGAATCGGCAGATTCGTCCGCGGCAGATCGCCCCTCATCTCATTGCCCCCCCACCCGCGAACGGCCCGGCCGCTCGCTCACACCCATCCGCCGAAGCAGCAACCTCGACCCGCGCCGCCGCTGCCGAAGACGGCGAAGCTGGTGCCATGACGCGCCACGCATCGGCATCAATGGCCCCATCGAGCGGGAGGATTAAGGTCACAGTTGCCCCTCTCGTACATCAACAGAACGTAAAAGTACCTGCACAGAGCATGAGCGGGCATCACCTCACGCGGGTGAGAACCGGTGACGGGAACTGGCGATCCTGGGCCTTCGTCAAGGGCCGCCGCCCGGCCCGGACGAGCGGATGACCATGATCATAGGGCGGCCCGCAGCCAGGGTGACCCCTCCCGGCCGCCGCGCGGCGCTTGCCGCGGATTAAGAGCCGGGCTTGGGCAGTCTCGAAAACTGTCTGAGATCGTCCGGTGCT
>DAITAE010000232.1:0-7324 GCA_036824445.1 Streptosporangiaceae bacterium
CGTCGGCCTGGCTGAGCAACATCTTCGGGCTGGACGCGCTGACCGCGCTCGCCGTTGCCGGGAACCAGGTGGATGGCATCGAACTGGGGACGGCCGTGGTTCCGACCTACCCGCGCCATCCCGCTGCCCTGGCACAGCAGGCACTGACCACGGCGGCCGCCTGCGGCGGCCGGCTGGTGCTGGGGATCGGCGTGTCCCACAAGATCGTGATCGAGGACATGTACGGTTACGACTTCGACCGGCCGGTCCGGCACATGCGGGAGTACCTGGCCGTGCTGCTGCCGCTGCTGGAGCGGCGCCCAGCCTCGTTCACCGGCGCGACGGTTCGCGCGAACCTCACCCTGACCACACCGGGAGAGCGCCGGGTGCCGCTGCTGCTCGCGGCGCTCGGCACCCAGATGCTCCGGCTGGCCGGCCAGCAGGCTGACGGCACGATCCTGTGGATGACCGGGCCCGCCACGGTGCGGGACCACGTCGCGCCGGCGATCACCGGGGCGGCGGTGGCCGCCGGGCGGCCGACTCCGCGGATCGTGTGCATCCTGCCGGTATGCGTCACCGGTGACCCGGACGGCGCGCGTGAGCGGGCCGCCCGGGTCTTCGCGGTCTACGGCGAGCTGCCGTCCTACCGGGCCATGCTCGACCGCGAAGGCGCCGCCGGGCCGGGCGACGTGGCCATCGTCGGTGACGAGGACGCCGTCGGCGCCCAGATCAGCGCCCTCAGCGAGGCTGGAGTCACCGACTTCGTGGCGGGTGAATACGGACGCGGTGAGGACGCCACCCGCACGCGCGCGTTGCTGCGGGCGCTGCTCCGGGAAGGGGCCCGCTGAACGCATCGCCGTCCTGAGCCTGGGCAGTCCCTGACCGGGGCCATCATCGCGGGGCGGCAGCCATCGGGCCCATTGCCTCTGTGACGTCCCGTCGCTGGGTACAGACTGGAACAGGACGGAGGCGATGACCATGTCGTTTCTCGACCGAACAGACGCTGGCAGGCGACTCGCCCAGCGGACGCTGCACCTGCGCGGCGAGAACGTGGTGGTGCTTGGGCTTCCGCGTGGTGGCGTGCCGGTCGCGGCGGAGGTGGCACGGGCGCTGCGGGCGCCGCTCGACGTGATCGTGGTGCGCAAGCTCGGTGTGCCGGTGCAGCCCGAGCTTGGCATGGGCGCGATCGGGGAGGGTGGCGTGCGGATCATCAATCCCGAGGTGGTCGCGATCGCGCACGTCACGGGCGCCGAGATCGCCGCGGTGGAACGACGTGAGCGGGCCGAACTGGAGCGGCGGGCACGGCGCTTCCGTGGCGAGCGGCGCCGCACGCCGCTGACCGGCCGAACCGCGATCATCATCGACGACGGCATCGCGACCGGCTCGACCGCACGGGCCGCCTGCCAGGTCGCGAGGGCCCAGGGAGCCGTCCGGGTGGTGCTGGCGGTGCCGGTGGCGCCGCCATCCGCGTGCACCGCCCTGGCCGCCGATGCCGACGAGGTGATCTGCCTGGAGACGCCGGGGCACTTCCTCGCGATCGGCGAGTGGTACCAGGATTTCTCCCAGACCAGCGACGCCGAAGTGGTCTCACTGCTGCGGCGCGCGGCCGAGGAGCTCGGGCCGCCGGCCCCCGTTTCCCGGGCTGACGAGGTCGTGATCACCACGGGGCCGGTCCGGCTGGCCGGGCATCTCACCGCGCCGGGCACCGGCGCGGGGATCGTGCTTTTCGCCCATGGCAGCGGGAGCAGCCGGCACAGTCCCCGCAACCGCTTCGTGGCCGATGTCCTTACCCGCGCCGGGCTCGGCACACTGCTGTTCGATCTGCTGACAACGGAGGAGGAGCGAGACCGGGCGAACGTGTTCGACATCGGGCTGCTGGCGGCCCGGCTGGGCGCGGCGACCCGATGGCTGCACGAGCAGCCGGGCCTGGCCGGCGCCCGCATCGGGTACTTCGGGGCCAGCACGGGTGCGGCGGCCGCGCTGTGGGCCGCGGCCGAACTGGGCAACGAGGTGGCCGCGGTGGTCTCCCGCGGCGGCCGCCCGGACCTTGCCATTCCGCGGCTGGCGGAGGTGCGGGCCCCGACCCTGCTCATCGTCGGAGGCCTGGACGACGTTGTGCTGGGGATGAACCGGGAGGCCCAGAAGCACCTGAGGTGTGAGAACCACCTCGCCGTGGTGCCCGGGGCGGGTCATTTGTTCGAGGAGCCGGGAACGCTGGAGCGGGCGGCGGGTCTGGCCCGCGACTGGTTCACCCGTTATCTCGCGCCCGCCCCCGCCCGGGCCTGAGCGGTCACGGCCCGGCCCGCCGGCACGGCGCGCTACCGTGCCTGCCATCGCCGTCAGGCGCCTGGCGTCGGCGTCAGGTGCCTGGCATGTCGGTGTGGCATTGCGGGCAGACCGTCGGCGGGTCGCGGTCGGCCACCGCGCCGCAGGCCGGGCAGACGCGCCGCAGCAGGCACGCCGGATCGCCCGGCCGGTCCTCGTCAGCGTCGTGGGCCCGCGAGCCGCGGGCCTGGTCACTGGTCATTGCCACTCCGGAGCCACTCGGCCAGGACCGCCGCCTGGCTGTGCTCGACGTCCCTGGTCGCGGTCAGCAGGGTGATCGGGCCCTCCCGGGCCAGCTGCCGAAGGTGATCGACGGCGCCGGACCGCTCCGCGGAGCGCAGTTCCTGCTCGTAACGCTGCCGGAACGCCGCGAATTTCTCCGGCTGGTGGCCATACCAGCGGCGCAGCTCGTCCGAGGGCGCCACCGCCTTTAGCCACTCGTCCACCGCGGCAGCGCTGCGGGCCAGCCCGCGGGGCCAGAGCCGGTCCACCAGGACCCGCCGTCCGCCGGCTGGATCCGGGTTCTCGTAGACGCGGCGCAGGTGCACCTGCGCGGGTGCCGCCATCACCCCTCCCGGTGTGAGCCGTCCTCCCCGCCACACTATGGTCCCTGGCTTCCCCCGATGGAGGTCCAGGGGGAAGCCAGGGTGGTTGGCGACCATTTTTAATCGTAGCACGACATAATTGCCGGGTGATCCGCATCGCGGCATACGGTAAAGGCGTGCACGAGCTGACCCGCGGCGACTTCGAGAACTTGCTGGCGTTTCGCACCGGCCTGCGCCGCTTCCTGCACTGGAGCCGGACGCAGGCACAGGCGGCCGGTCTCACCCCGGCCCAGCATCAGCTGCTGGTGGCGATCAAGGGCCACTCCAGCGGGCAGGAGCCCACCATCGGCGACCTCGCCGGTTACCTGCTGCTGCGCCATCACAGCGCGGTCGAGCTCGTGGACCGGGCGGTTGCGGCAGGGCTGGTCGAGCGGGGGAGCGACGCCGAGGATGGCCGCGTGACGCGGGTCAGGCTGACGGCCGACGGCGAGGCGCGGCTGAGCAAGCTCGCGCCCGCGCACCTCGACGAGCTGCGGAACCTGGCCCCGGTCCTTGATCAGCTCGTGGCCGGCTGGGCCGCTCATGACCCGGACGCGCATCGCTGACCCGCGGCCGCACACCGGAGGCATACAGAGGTGCAGCTGATAACAGCTCTGCATCGGCCGGGCCCGGCCGGGCCGGATGTGGCGAGGTGAGAGCCGGTGCGCCTGCTCCGGCGCCCGCCGGCCGGGCTGAGCAGGGCTTGCGGGCAGCGAACCGGCTATGTCAGGATTGCGCCACTTTTAAACAGACGTTCAGGAGATGAGGGCAACGAGTGATCCCGGGCCGTCCGCGCGCCCGGCGCAGCCACGGACGCGGCTGTGGCTGCCGTGCGCGGGCGTTGTTGGGGCATGCGCTCATGGCCCACGGTGACTTCGGTGCGACCCTCGCCCGGGAGCCCGGTGATAACCCTCCCGGTGCGGTGCCAGGCAGTGCTGGCCGTGCCCGTCCCGATGACCGCTGCGGCCCCGGCCCCCGGGTGCCGCGACGGATCGGCGGGCCGGCCCACGGACCTGTCGGCCAGCCGCCGGCGGCGGTAGAGAGGCAAAGGTGAGCGTGCATGATTCCCCGCCGTAACCCGAAAGCGGCCCGCTTGCGGACTTTCCGTCACCCGCTGCAGCTCATCGCGGCCGCCGTTGCCATCGCCCTGGCCGCGGCCGCGTGCGGCAGCTCCTCCGGCAACGGGGGTGAGGTCAAGGAGGGCGGGGTGTTCCGGATGGGCAGCAACTCCACCATCGACTCGCTCAACCCGTTCGTGGCGTTCAATGGGGACGCCTACACGACGTTCGAGTACATCTATCCCTATCTCGTCCAGTACAACCCCAAGCTGCAGTTCGTCGCGGACTTCGCGCGCAGCTGGCAGCAGAGCAACGGCGGGACGGTCTGGACCTTCCACACCCAGCCGAACGCCAAGTGGTCCGACGGCAAGCCGCTGACGGCCGCCGACGCCGCCTGGACTTACACCACGATCCTCAAGTACCAGAACGGCGCGGCGGCCAACTCGGCGGGCTACGTCGCCCACATGAAGAGCGCCACAGCGCCGAACGCCACCACGGTGGTGCTCACCTACAAGCGGCCGGTGGCGAACGTGCTCTCGCAGGTCCAGCAGGTGCCGATCCTCCCCGAGCACATCTGGGCCAAGTACGCCACCGGCAACGCCAAGGCGATGACCAGGTTCAGCAACGGCGCGCCGATCGTCTCCGGCGGGCCGTTCATCCTGGACAAGTACACGCCGAAGCAGATCGCACTGTTCAAGCGCAACCCCAACTACTACGGCCCGAAACCGCATATCGACGGCTTCGGCCTGCAGTTCTTCGGCACCACCGACGCGATGATCACCGCGCTCAAGAGCCACCAGCTCGACGGAGTGGAGGTCCCAGTGCCACCAACCTCGGTGGCCACGCTCAAGGCCGCCGGCTTCGTGGTGCGCTCCACCCCCAGCACGACCTTCGATGATTTCATCATCAACTCCAACCCGAAGCAGGACCCCAGCCACAGGGAACTGCTGAACCCGCTGCTGCGGCAGGCATTCGACGTCGCCATCAACCGGGAGGCGATCGTCAAGACGTCCCTGCTCGGCTACGGCCAGCCCGGATCCTCGATCATCGGGCCGGCCACCGGCCACTGGTACAACTCGGCGATCAAGCCGCCGCCGTTCGACCTGGCGAAGGCGAACCAGCTGCTCGATCAGGCCGGGTTCAAGATGGGGCCCAACGGGCTGCGCGTCGCGAACGGCCACCCGATGTCGTACACCGTGATCGTGCCGGACAGCATGGCGAACTCCTATGAGCAGCGGTCCTTCCAGATCATCCAGGGGGACTTCAAGAAGATGGGTGTCAAGCTGACGGAGAAGACCCTGGACGACTCGGCCGCCTACGACGCGATCCTGGCCAACAACTACAAGAACTTCGAGCTCTCGTTGTGGGACTGGGCCCCGCTGTTCGACCCGGACTTCATGCTGTCGGTCCTGACGTGCGTGTCCTGGAACGTCTGGAACGACACGGGGTACTGCAGCAAGACCTACGACAGCATGTACCAGGCGCAGAGCGCCGCGATCGACCCGGCGAAGCGGCAGCAGATCATCAACCAGATGCAGCAGCTGGTCGCGAGCCAGAGGATGTACCTGGTACTCGACTACCCGGACTCGATCGAGGCGCACTCGCCCACCTGGACCGACCTGCCGCTGATCGGGGACTCGTCATTCTGGTCGGGGTCGAAGATCCCGATGGAGAGCGTGCACCAGGCCGGCTGAGCAGGGGAGCAGCGGGAAGGGCCACCGATCATGCGCGGCGCCGACTATGTGATTAAACGGGGGTTCTTCGCCCTGGTCACGGTCTTCGTCGCGATCACGATCAACTTCTTCCTGTTCCGCGTGCTGCCCGGCACCGCGGTCACCGACCTGTCCCGGGTGCCGCACGCCAGCCCGCAGCTGAAGCACGCGCTGACGGTCGAGTTCGGGCTGGACAAGCCGAAATGGGAGCAGTACCTCATCTACCTGAAGAACCTGCTGCACGGGAACATGGGCATCTCGTTCGCCTACCAGCAGCCGGTATCCCATCTGCTGATCCAGGACCTGAAGAACACACTCCCCATGGTCACCGTCGGCACGGTGGCCGCCATCGCGGTCGGCGTGGTCACCGGCGTGCTGTCGGCCTGGCGGCGCGGGTCCGTGCCGGACCACGTCAGCACGAACGCGGCGATCTTCGCCTATGCGTTCCCCACGCAGTGGCTCGGCCTGATGCTGCTCATCATCTTCGCCGGGACCCTGCCGGCCGGCGGCATGTCCAACCCGTTCCTGTTCGGCGCCGAGCCGTTCTGGCAGCATCTGGCCGATGTCGGGCAGCACATGATCCTGCCCGCCGCGACCCTGATGCTGACCGCATACGGCAGCTACACGCTGGTCGTCCGGTCGTCGATGCTCGAGACGCTCGGGGAGGACTATGTGCTCACCGCCCGGGCCAAGGGCCTGCCGCCGCGGCGGGTGGTGCGGCGGCACGCGTTCCGCAACGCGCTGCTCCCGGTCGTCACGCTGGTCGCGCTCGACCTCGGGTACATCGTCGGCGGGGCGCTGCTGATCGAGGTGATCTTCAGCTGGCCCGGCATCGGGCTGGCCATGTACGACGCGATCGGGCAGCGCGACTACCCGATGCTCCAGGGCGGCTTCCTGATCCTCACCGTGGCGGTGATCGTCCTGAACTTTGCCGCCGACCTGCTCTACTTCCGCCTTGACCCGAGGATCCGCGAATGACACTGCCACTCCAGGACCCGCTGCTCTCGGCCGAGGGCCAGGGCCAGCCGTCCAGCCCCCGCAGGGGGTTCCTCCGCACCGTCCTGCGGGAACGGAAGGCGGCCGTCGTCGGTCTGGCCATCATCGCGTTCTTCGTTGTGCTGTCGATCGTCGCCCCGTATATCGCGCCTCACAGCGTCACCGAGCCGAGTTGCGCGGTGTACGCCCCGCCGTCGGCCTCGCACTGGCTCGGCTGCGACGACGGCGGCATCGACATGCTGAGCCTGCTCATGGTGGGCGGCCGGATCTCCATGATCGTCGGCTTCGCGGCCACGCTGGTCGCCATGATCATCGGCGGTGGCGTCGGGATCCTGTCCGGCTACTTCGGCGGGTGGACCGACATCTCGCTGATGCGGGTCACCGACTACCTGCTGGTCATCCCCGATCTGGTGTTGATGATCGTGATTGCCGACCTGTGGGGCGCCAGCCTGTTCCACGTGATCATCGTGATCGGGATCCTGGAGTGGACCTCGACGGCCCGGATCATCCGCGCCCAGGTCATGAGCGTGCGGGAGCGGGCCTACGTCAAACGCGCCCGCGGCATGGGCTCGGGCAACTTCCGGATCGTCTGGCGGCACATCCTGCCTCAGGTTGGCCCGCTGCTGATCGCCAACACCGTGCTCACCATCGCGATCGCGATCTACCTGGA
>DAITAE010000233.1:0-7320 GCA_036824445.1 Streptosporangiaceae bacterium
CACCAGCCAGATTCGGTCCTGGCGCGATCCCGCCCGCCGCTGAGCTGCCAGTCGGTGTGGTACCGGCTGCGGCACGAGCCAGGCAGCCGGGCCTAGACCGCCGAAGCCGGGTCCGTTGGTGGATTGCCTGAGTTAGCGCGGACACGCTTCAAGCGGTCCGAACCGGTGTCTCGGCCCTCGTCGCCTCCTGACTGGAGGCGTACTTCTCCGTCCAAACCTCTTTCGTTTCATTGACCCCTCTGATGGCTACCCGTTGTGCTTTGCTGCTGGCATCCAGATACCCGAGCGCCAGGAGTCCGTTGCCAGCGCCATCGCTGGCGCGGCATGCGGACTCGACTCAACTGGTGACGGAGGCCCCGGTGAGGCACCGCAAGCTGCGTAAGGCCTGGAGGGTGACGGTAGTCGCCAGGGCCGCAGTGATAGCCGCTGTGGCCAGCACCGCCGTTGCCGTCATGGGCTCAACTACCGGTACCGAGAGCGCCAAGCTGACTCCCTATCACTGGCAGCAGATTCCGGTGGGCTTCACTATGGCAGACCTCCAGCACCACGTCTTGGTGCCGAACTCCCTGGCGGCTATCGCTGTCAGGGCGCGCAAGGCGAAGGCCTGGGGAGCCAACACGATCAGGCTCCAGATCACTCAGGATCGCCTGGTGGGCGAGAAGGGCGACCGCTTCGACGCGAGCTACATGCACTACATCAGGCAGACCGTTGGCTTCATCGGCTCACTCGGAATGACCGTCGTGGTGAACGCTCAGACCGAGTACTCGCCGCACTTCAACGCCAATGAGCCGATGCCCACGCACGCCACGCACGTCTTCTGGCGGCACATGATGGCGCTCTACGCGAACAAGTCCGGCGTTGTGTTCGATCTGTTCAACGAGCCCCGCTATGCCACCTGGGAGCAGTGGCGGGTGAAGTTCCAGGCGCTCGTCAACTTCATTCGCAAGCACGCGGACAATCCGATCTGGCTCGAAGGGCTGCACTACGCGAGCACGCTCGAAGATGTCCCGATGCTCCACGGTGCGAACCTCGTCTACACGTTCCATCACCCGGTTACCCCTTGGGCCGGGATGGCAGAGAGTAACTCGGACTCGTGGAGAGCTTCGTTCGGCTACCTGGCAGAGAATGGCCTGCCGGTTGTCGATGCCGAGTTCACCGACGACGCGAAGACCTACCATCTCCCCCAGCCGACCCGGCGCGAATACCTGACCTACGCCAAGATTCATCACATCGGCATGATCATATTCGGACTGTCTCACCGGCTCCTGCGGGAGGTTCAAGGTTCATCAATCTGGATCCTGCACTGAACATACGGCCTTATGTAAAAGGCGGCCGGGAGCTGGGCGCCGCGCGCAAATGGCTGCAGTCGCCGGTCTCCAGCCTGGTGACCGGCACGCCGACCAGCCAGTCCATGACATCGGCCGGCGTGGCGCTGTGCTGCATCTCGCTTAGGCTCGGGGATGTGCAAGACCGTCGCGCCCCGGCCGCCGTGGACCAGCCGCAACCTCCCACCGCGACCCCCAGGTTCCGCGGCCTGATCACCGACTGGGGCGGCGTGATGACCAGCCCGATCGCGGACACGGTGCGGGCATGGCTGGACTATGAGGGCATCGATCACGACAGCTACACCGCCGCCATTCGGCCCTGGCTGCTAGCCGCCTACGACCCAGCGAAGGACGGCAACCCGATCCACGCCCTGGAACGGGGCGAGTGCACGATCGGCGACTTCGAGCGCCTGCTCGCCCCGATGCTGGTGCGGCGAGACGGAGGGCAGGTCCTCGCCGAGGGGCTGCTCACCAGGATGTTCGCCGCGTCGCTGCCCTGCGAGCCGATGTATGCCGCCGTGCACGCGGCGCGGGCGGCCGGACTGCGCACCTGTCTGCTGTCGAACTCATGGGGAAGCGAGGCGTACCCGCGCGACGTGCTCGCGGACATGTACCACGCGGTCGTCATTTCGGCAGAAGTCGGCATGCGCAAACCCGAGGAACGCATCTTCCGGCACGCCGCGGAACTGCTGGGGCTCGCACCCAGCGAGTGCGTGTTCATCGACGACATCGAGCCCAACGTGCAGGTGGCCGAGGCCCTCGGGATGTATGGCGTCCTGCACATCGAGCCCGAGGTGAGCGTCGCCCAGCTCGCGGAGCTGTTCGGCCTGCCGCTCGGCTGAGCGTGCCTGCTGCGCGGGCTATCGGGTGTGCTCTAGCGTTGGGCTCCGTGGGTGACTACCCAGCCCCCGCCAGCCCGGGCCGCGCCGCCAACATGCGCGCCATCCGGCGCACCAACACCAAGCCTGAGATCGCGTTGCGGAGCGCGCTGCACCGCCGAGGCTACCGATTCCGCAAGGATCTGCGCCTTGACCTTAACGAGGGTGCCCGCGTCCGCCCTGACATCGCGTTCACCTCCCGCCGGGTGGCTGTCTTTGTAGACGGCTGCTTCTGGCACGTTTGCCCGGAGCACGGGCGCGACCCCACGGTCAACCAGTGGTACTGGGCGCCGAAACTGCGCCGCACCGTGGAGCGGGACCGGGCAGCAGACGCGGCGCTGGCCGCGGCCGGGTGGCGGGTCGTCCGGATCTGGGAGCACGTCACCGTCTCGGACGCGGTAGCGGCCGTTGTCGCGGCGCTAGCCGTGAGCGCCGACGGCCCGCCCTGATCCGCGGGACAGCGCCGTTCTGCCGCGGAGGGCTGCCCCGAGGGCAACGGCGCTCTGCCAATGGGGCTGCCGTGAGGGGCAACAGCGTTCTCCCTGCCGACATGCGCCATCGGTGACACACTTTGATCACTGATAGGGCGGTGGTTTCGTCTGCCGTTCCATGCGGCGCCTCTGGCCGTGTCTGGGGAGCTCATGCGCGTGTATCTGCCGACGACGCTGGCGGCACTGGCACACCAGCTGCGCAGTGGGAAGATTGGTCCCGCGCCCGTGCGCGGTTTCGCGGTGACCCCGGCGTTGCGCGAGTGGTACGCGACCGGCGACCTGGAAGAGCTTGAGTACGTCGCGATGGCGCACGCGGCCCGGGAGTCACTGCGATTGCTCGCCGGCGATCCGCAGGCGCCCCGGCGCCGGGTCGTGCTCGCCACCGACGTGCCCGACGAGTTCGTCAAGCACGACGGCGGCTTCGACGAGCCAACCCTGGTCGAGGTCCGCGCTCCGGTCACGGTCGACCGGGTGGTGTCCGGCCACGTCGATGACCCGGTCGCGGAGACCGACATCGCGCAGGCGGTGGCCGCGCTCCCGGCGGCCGACGAGGGCGACGACGACGCGCGGTTCGTGGTGGACGGGGCGGAGGGACACGAACTGCTCTGGTACGCCGCCCAGGAGCTGTCCTACCTGGCCGACGAGCCGAGTGGCGGTTAGCCGACCGGGGCGCCGGTTAGCGAGTGGAGCCGGTCAGCGCGCCAGCGTGCCGGTCAGCGGGCCAGCGGGCCGTCACGGCCCTGCACGATTGTGGCTGGCGCTTACCGCTCTTTGTACGGCCGGAGCCCTGGCAGCGCTGTCGCTCCGCGGCCGGCCAAGCTGGCCGGGCCGGGACCGGGGCCCCTGCCCGCCCGCAGCGGACCGTGCGACGATGGTTTCGGCCGCCAGTGATGCCGGGTAGTGCAGGGAGTCTCGTCATGGACGCCGTAACCAATGTCCCACCTCCGGCGAACGAGCCGGTCCGGCAGTACCCGCCGGGCAGCCCCGACCGGGCGGCGGTGGAAAGCAAGGTCAAGGAGCTGGCGGGCGAGCACGCCGAGCTGACGATGACCATCGGCGGCGAGCAGCGCCTGGCCGGCGGTGAGCCCGTGGACGTCGTTGCGCCGCACAACCACCGGCACGTCCTCGGCACCATGCGCAATGCGACCGGTGAGGACGTAGCGGCCGCGATCGGCGCGGCGGCCGCGGCGGCACCCGCCTGGCGGGCGCTCTCGTTCGACGACCGGGCCGCGATCATGCTCAAGGCCGCCGACCTGCTGAGTGGGCCGTGGCGGGCGACGATCAACGCGGCCACGATCCTCGGCCAGTCCAAGTCGGTGTACCAGGCCGAGATCGACGCCGCCTGCGAGATGATCGACTTCTGGCGCTACAACGTGCACTACGCGCGGCGGCTGCTGGCGGAGCAGCCCGAGTCCAGCCCCGGCACCTGGAACCGCATGGAGTACCGGCCGCTGGAAGGCTTCGTGCTGGCCATCACCCCGTTCAACTTCACCTCGATCGCGGGGAACCTGCCGACCGCGCCCGCCCTGCTCGGCAACGTCGTGGTGTGGAAGCCGTCCCCGACCCAGCAACTCGCCGCCCATTACACAATGCGGCTGCTGGAGGCGGCCGGGCTGCCGCCGGGCGTGATCAACCTCGTGACGGGCGACGGGCGGGCGGTATCGGAGGCGGCGCTGCCGCACCGGGACCTGGCGGGCATCCACTTCACCGGGTCCACAACGACGTTCCAGCACCTGTGGCGGACGGTGGGGGAGAACATCGCCGGCTACCGCGGCTATCCGCGGCTGGTCGGGGAGACGGGCGGCAAGGACTTCGTCATCGCGCACCCGTCCGCCGACCCGGCGGTCCTGGCCACGGCGCTGATCCGGGGTGCGTATGAGTACCAGGGCCAGAAGTGCTCCGCCGCGTCACGGGCGTATGTGCCGCGCTCGCTGTGGCAGGGCATGCGCGACGACTTCCTGGCGCAGGTGGAGTCGCTCACCATGGGCGACGTCGCGGCCGACCTGTCGCTGTTCATGGGGGCCGTCATCGACGCGCGGGCGTTCGCCAAGCATTCCCGGGCGCTGGAGGCCGCCAGGGGCCGGCCGTCGGTGCGGGTGCTCACCGGCGGGCAGGTCGACGACTCCGAGGGCTATTTCGTCCAGCCCACCGTGCTCGAGTCCTCCGACCCGGCCGATGAGGCGTTCACCACCGAGTACTTCGGGCCGATTCTTGGCGTCTACGTCTACGACGACGCCCGTTATGACGAAATGCTCGCCCAGGCGGCCGACGCCGCGCCCTACGCGCTGACCGGCTCGATCATCGCCCAGGACCGGGCGGCGATCGCGGCGGCCACGGGTGCGCTGCGCTTCTCGGCGGGCAACTTCTACATCAACGACAAGCCGACGGGGGCGGTCGTCGGGCAGCAGCCGTTCGGCGGGGCGCGGGCCAGCGGCACCAACGACAAGGCCGGGTCGATCTTCAACCTGATCCGGTGGGTGAACGCCCGCGCCATCAAGGAGCTGTTCGTCCCGCCGGTGGACTATCGCTACCCGCACATGGGCTTATCCGGGCTCGTGGCCGAGGGTGGCCAGAGTGGCTTCGGCATACTCGCCGGACGGCCAGCGCCGGATCGTGCGACGGCATAGGCTGGCCCCGCCGCCGGATGGGGTGACACGGCCGTCGGCAGGGCGCGGCGCGACCACCCGTGGTCCCCGGACACCCAACCACGAGCCCTGGAGGTCCCGATTCACCGCCTGGTCCTGTGGAACATCGACCTGACTCTGGTTGACGTGGGACGGGTGACCCGGGCCGCGTACGCGGAAGCGTTCCGGAAGGTGACGGGCCGACCGCTGGTGCGGCTGCCGCAGATGGCCGGTCGGACCGAGTCGGAGATCTTCTTCGAGGCGCTCGCGCTGAACGAGGCGACGGCGCCGGCGTCCGCTGCCACGGACGAGGAGGTGCTCGGGCGGTTCGCCGCCGAACTCGCCCCGGCGTTCCGTGCGCGGCGGGCGCTGCTTACCGAGCAGGGCCGCCTGCTGCCGGGCGCCCTGGCCGCCGTCACGGAGGTGGGCGGCCTGCCGGGCGTCGTGCAGACCCTGCTCACCGGCGCGATCAAGCCGAACGCGATCGAGAAACTGCGTGCCTTCGCCCTGGAACCGTTCTTCGACACCGAGGTCGGCGGGTACGGGTCAGAGGTCTTCCCGAAGGGCGCGCTGCTGCTGAACGCACGCGGCCGGGCCGCGGATAAATACGGCGTCGAGTTCACCGAGGAGGCGACGGTGTACGTCGCCGACTCCACCCGCGACGTGGCGGCTGCACGGATGGGGGGCGCACGCTCGGTCGCGGTGGCAAGCGGGCGCTCGTCGGCCGCCGAGCTGCGGGAGGCGGGCGCCGACGCCGTCCTGGACGACCTCGCCGACACCGCGAGCGTTGTGCGCGCGATCGACGGGCTGACCACCCCCGTGGCGGCGAGCTGACCCCACCGGCGCCACCGGTAGGTTGACGCTCGTGGCCCAGGAGCTGGAGCGGGTGTCACTCGCCGTCATCGCCCGCGAATGGGGGCGCATCGGGTGCATCGGGTTCGGCGGGCCCCCAGCTCACATCGCGCTGCTGCGCACACTGTGTGTCCGAGACCGGCGCTGGCTGACCGGGACCGAATTCGAAGACAGTGTGGCCGTGTGCAACCTGCTGCCCGGACCGGCGTCGACGCAGCTCGCGATCTACTGCGCCTGGCGGCTGCGCGGAACGGCCGGTGCGCTGGTGGGCGGTCTGTGCTTCATCGTCCCCGGTCTGGTGGTGATCCTCGCGCTGGCCGTCCTGTTCCTCGCGGCCCGGCCACCGGGCTGGGTGTCCGGGGCCGCGCTCGGGGCAGGGGCAGCCGTGCCCGCCGTGGCCGTGGCGGCCGCCGTGGCGCTGGTGCCGGCCAGCTGGCGGCGGGCCGGCCAGCCACCGGCGAGCGCGAGGGATACGGGCCGGTCCCCGCCGGCGAGCACGAGGGATACGGGCCGGTCCCCTCCGGCGAGCGCGAGGGATACGGGCCGGTCCCCGCCGGAGAGCGCGGGGCATGCTGGCCTACCCCCGCCGGAGAGCGCCGGGGATGCGAGTCCGTCCCGGCCGGGCGCGCGTGACGCCGACGCGCCCCGGGCCAGCCCACGCGACGCGGGCGCGCCGACTGATGCGCACGACGCAGACGTGCGCACGCCCGACCAACACGACGCCCAGCGGGCCCGGCTGGCGCATGCGCGCTGGGGTGGTTACCTGGTGGCCGGAGCGGCTTCCGGTGCGCTCGTCGGGCCCTGGCTGGTGCTCATGCTGATCGCCTGCGGGCTGCTCGAGGTCGCCGTCCAGACGCGCCGGTCGCGGCCGCGACCCCCGGCGAGGCCACAACCCCCGGCGAGGCCACAAGGGCCGGCGCGGCCGGCCGGGGCGCTGCTGCTCGCCGTACACACGGGCGTGCTAGCGGCCGGAGGGCTGGCCGCGGTGGCCTGGGTGGCCTTCAAGGTCGGCGCCCTGTCCTACGGCGGCGGATTCGTGATCATCCCGCTGATGCAGCACGACGCCGTGCTTACCTACCACTGGATGAGCGCGGGCCAGTTCCTGACCGCGGTCGCGCTCGGCCAGGTCACGCCGGGACCCGTGGTGCAA
>DAITAE010000234.1:0-5840 GCA_036824445.1 Streptosporangiaceae bacterium
GCCACCGCGTAGGCGGCCTGCTCGTAGTTGAGCCGCCAGCCGACGAAATCGGGCCATGCCTCGGCGGGGTCGCGATCGATCGGGAAGTCGACCTCGCGCATCCGGCCGACCGCGTCGAGGAACTCCTGATAGCTCAGGCTGATCTGGCCGTTCGGGTCGGGCTCGTCGGGGACGTCGAAGCCCATCGCCCGGGCGACCTGCCGGAAGCACAGGAATCCGCTGCGCAGGCAGAGGCGGGCCGGCACCACCGGCGCGGACGTCGGGGACAGGGCGAGGATCAGCGCGGCGGAGTCGAGCACGGCGAGCAGCCCGATCACCCAGGACGACAGCGGCCGGGGCGAGCGGAAGCGCACCAACGGCAGGTAGCTGGTGTGGCTTTCCGCGACGTCGGCGGCCCAGCGTTCCCACTGGGCGTACAGGTCGGGCAGCGTGTCGATGGTCGAGACCCCCGACCCCAGCGCGTAGTGGGTACGTGCCAGTAGCTCCGGCCCCCAGGACGGAACGCCCGCCCGCGCGTTCAGCAGCGCCACCTCGGTCTCCCTGCGATTGAACGCCGCATACAGGGTCGGCAGGTACGCGATCTGCAGCGCGATGGTCATCAGGCCGGTCACCGCGGCGACGAACACGATCGCCGAGGGCACCCCACCGCGCGGTTCGGAGAAGCCGAGGGTGAACATCGCGGACCCGGCGCCGGTGAAAGCCGATCCCAGGCCCATGGGCTCGAACGGCCAGAGCAGCAACACGAACCCCGCGAAGGAGATCCCCAGCCAGACGAAAAGCTGCGCGAGCAGGATCGCCGGCGCCCGTGCGGCGAGCACCCGGTCACGTAGCTGGTGATCGTCGATGACGCCGGTCACCAGCCGGAACGCTCCGTTTACGATCCGGTCCGTCCATCGTGTCAGCCAGCTGGTGATCGCGCGGGGCACCATCAGCGTCCCGATGATGCTGGCCCACGCCGTGAGCACGAGCAGGGCGCCGACGACGGCGGCCAACGAGCGGCCAACGAGCGGGACAACCATGGCGTTCTCCTCGACGGTCAGCGGCTAAGCCGAACCTACTGGGCCCGGCTGCCCGCGGCCGGGGCTGGTTCCCGGGCCGTACCGGACCTAGGGTGACATCAAGGTCATCGGACTGCGCCGGTCTGAGTGACTGTGGCCGCACCCGCCTCGCCGCGCTGCACGGTCCGGGGCCGCGCCCGCAGCCGCCTGCCGCTGCGGAATCAGGAGGGATCAATGAAGACCAAGGCCGCGATCCTGCGCGGGGTAGGCCAGGACTTTGAGGTCACCGAACTCGACCTGGATCCCCCCAAGGCCGGCGAGGTGCTCATCCGTTATGTAGCGGCCGGGTTGTGTCATTCGGACGAGCATCTGCGGCACGGCGATATCGTGCCGCGCTTCCCCATGGTCGGTGGCCACGAAGGCGCCGGGATCATCGAGGAGGTCGGGGAGGGCGTCACACGGTTGCAGCCCGGCGATCACGTGATCTGCTCGTTCCTGCCGGTCTGCGGCCATTGCCGGTGGTGCTCGACCGGCAAGTCGAACCTGTGCGACATGGGCGCCACCATCCTGGACGGATGCCTGGCGGACGGCACCTACCGGTTCCACGGCGGCGGCGAGGACTTCGGCGGCATGTGCATGCTCGGCACGTTCTCCGAGCGCGCGGTCATCTCCGAGCATTCCGCCATCAAGGTGGACCCGGACCTGCCGCTGGACAAGGTCGTGCTCATCGGCTGCGGGGTCCCCACCGGCTTCGGCTCCGCGGTGCACGCCGCGGCCACCGAGCCGGGCGACACCATCGCCGTTTACGGGATCGGCGGGATCGGCATCAACGCGGTCCAGGGGGCCGCGCTGGCCGGGG
Organism: Streptosporangiaceae bacterium; assembly: GCA_036824445.1. Taxonomy (GTDB): domain Bacteria; phylum Actinomycetota; class Actinomycetes; order Streptosporangiales; family Streptosporangiaceae; genus UBA9676. The sequence goes on from DAITAE010000234.1 coordinate 1,858, forward strand.
CCAAGAACGTGGTGGCGATCGACCCGCTGGCCAACAAGCGGGAAATCGCGGAACAGCTCGGCGCCACGCACAGCTGCGAGACCGCCGAGCAGGCCCAGGAGCTGATCACCGAGCTGACCCGCGGGGTGGGCGCCGACAAGGCGATCGTCACGGTGGGCATCGTGACCTCCGACGTCGTCGCGAACGCGTTCAACGCGATCCGGAAGGGCGGCACCGTGGTGGTGACCGGGCTGGCCGACCCCACCAAGACCACGATCGAGCTTCCGGGCGCGCTGCTGACCCTGTTCGAGAAGCGCATCCAGGGCAGCCTGTTCGGTTCCGGTGACCCGTTCCACGACATTCCGCGGCTGGTGGAGCTCTACCAATCCGGTGACCTCAAGCTGGACGAGCTCGTCACCACCACCTACACCCTCGACCAGGTCAACCAGGGGTACCAGGACCTGCTGGACGGCAAGAACGTCCGCGGCGTGATCCTCTATGGCAGCTCCTGAGCCGGACACGTCACCCGTGCCGCCGGGCCGGGCGGGCCAGGCGGGCCGGGCCCCGCCCATCGTCGGGCTCCGGCGGGAGCGCGAGGTGCTCGCCGTCGCGCTGGAGGCCGGCCGGCACGTGGTGATCGAGGGCCCGCCGGGCACTGGCAAGTCCACCCTGCTGCGGGACATCGCCCGCCAGGCCGGCCAGGCCGTCGTCTTCGCCGAGGGCAACGCCGAGCTCACGCCCGCCAGGCTGATCGGCCAGTACGACCCCGCGCAGGTGCTTAACGAGGGATACGTGCCGGCCAGCTTTACCGACGGACCGCTGCTGCGGGCGATGCGGGCCGGCGCCCTCCTGTACCTGGAGGAGTTCAACCGGGTCCCCGAGGAGACCCTCAACGTCCTGATCACAGTGCTCACCGAGGGCGAGATCGCGGTGCCCAGGCTCGGCATGGTCCGGGCCAGCGCAGGCTTCCGGCTGGTCGCCGCCATGAACCCATTCGACGCGATCGGGACCGCTCGGGTGAGCCACGCGATCGCCGACCGGATCTGCCGGGTCGTTCTCGGCTACCAGGACGCGGCCGCCGAGCGCGCGATCACCACCGCGATCACCGGCTGCGGCAGCGGCCAGGTCGTGGACTTCGCGGTGACGCTCACCCGGGCCACCCGGGAGCACCGCGACGTGCGCATGGGCGCGTCCGTGCGGGGTGCGATCGACCTCGTGGTGCTGATGACCGGCCTGGCGCGGCTGCGCGGTGAGACCGGCATGGTGCGGGCGACAGCCCGGGACGCCGCGCACGCCGCCCTCTCCGGGCGGATCCGGATCGCCGACGGCTGTGACCGGACCCCCGAGTCGGTGCTGGATGAGCTGCTGGAGGGCCTCTGGCCGGCGGATTCGCCGCTGCCGCTTGACCAGGGCAGCGGCCCGCCGGGCGCCGATGAGCCGGCCGCGCCGGACGGCCGGGGAAAAGCTGACGGCCAGCGCCGCGCACCGGCGCCGGCCCGCCACCACGAGTCCGCCTCCGCGGCGCGCCGCGCCCGGGCCAGGGACGGCGCGACCGGCGCGCGGCGGACCATCAGCCGAGCCGAACTGGCCGCCAGGCACCCGTCGTTCGCCGCCGTGTCGCCCCAGGTCGGCGGGCTCGACGAGGATGCGTTCGCGCGGCTGCTGGCCGCCGACCCCGACGCCACGGTCACGTTCCTTACCGACCTCACCCGCGCCACCGACCGGGATCTGCGCGCCGCCGCACGGCGGCTGGCGGCACGGGTGTTCTTCCGGCTGGGCAGGGCCGGCCAGAAGCCGGCCCGGGGCGCCCGCCGGCTCGGTCCTGGCCGCGCCGAGGGGGATCTCGACCTGGACCGCACCCTCGACCGCTGGTCGGGGCCCTGGCCTCCGCAGACCGACGAGCTGGTGACCCGGTCCTGGCTCGCCCACCGCCGCGCGGTGTGCCTGGCGATCGACAGCAGCGGCTCGATGTCGGGCCTGGCGGTCGCCCTGGCGGCGGTGGCGGCGGCCAGCGTGGTCCTCGCGGCGGACGGGCGGCTGGCTCCCGCGATCATCGCGTTCAGCGGCGGGGTCACGGTGCTGCAGGCGCAGGGCACCCGCCGCGCCCCCGGGGACCTCGTCGGCGAGCTGGTGGCGCTGCGCGGGCACGGAGTGACCGACCTGGCTGGCGCGCTCCAGGCCGCCGCCGCCCAGCTGGCCAGCGCGGCCGCTGACGAGCGGGTGGTGGTACTCCTCTCCGACTGCCTGCCAACCACGGGCGGCGACCCGGCGCTGGCGCTGACCGGGATCAGCCGGTTGCACGTGCTGTGCCCGCTGCCCACCGCAGAATCGGAGCGGGCCGCCGCCGCCCTGGCCCGCCAGGGCGGCGGTATGAGCGAGCCGCTCCGAAGGCTCGCCGACGTCGCGCCGGCGCTGACCCGCGTGCTCTCCTGAGGCGCCCGGCACGGCCGCTGGCGCGTCTGCGGCGAATGTGGGCGGCGGCAGGGCGGATACCTGGTTGGGCCGTGACGCCCGAGCGGGGCACGCCCGGCGCCCTGGCTGCGGGGCGTGGCTACGTGCGAGGCGGCACCTGGGGCGGGGACGCGAGCTGGCGCCGCATGCCCTGCTCGTCGTACTCCTCCCACGCCTCGATGATCTTGCCGTCGGCGATGCGGAAAATCACGATTTCGCTTACCTGCACCGGCCGGCCGGTGGGCGGTAGATCCAGGACCTGTCCTGTGTGAGTGCCGGTGAACGGCATCCGCGCCACGACCTTGTCGTCCTCGGCGATGAGGTCGAGGAGCTCGAAGCGGTAGTCGGGGAAGCCACCGAACCAGTGTTCGGCGATCGCACGGGTCGCGGATGGGCTGCAGCTCATCGTGGCCCCGCCGACGGTGAGCTGGCAGCTCTGTGACATCAGGTCCTCGAAGCGGTCGAGATCTTTGGCGCTCCAGGCTTCGACGAAGGCACGTACGAGAGACTTGTTCGCCGCTGTTGACATGACCGGGCTCCTTCGGAGGCTCGCGGGCAAGGTCCAGTGTTGAGATGCGCCAGCCGCGCGAGGAGTTCGTGAACCTTTCGTACTGGCGATGCATCCTGGGTATGTGCCGGACAAGGTGATCAGCGACGCAGAACTCGTGGTGCTGGCACGGGAGGGCGAGGCCGGCGCGTTCGGCATGCTCGTGGAGCGGCATCGCGCCGCGCTGTATGCGGCCGGCCTGGCCGTGCTCGGTGACCGAGATGCGGCGATGGATGCCGTCCAGGAAGCCTTCATGGTGGCGCTCACCCGCCTGAACAGCATCCGCGACCCGGCAGCGGTGGGTCGCTGGCTGCGGATGGTCGTGCGCAACTGCGCCTTGATGCAGATCCGGCGCGTTCGCCACGAGATCGTCGGCGGCAATCCGGAGGCCTGGGCCAGCACGCCCGGGCCCGAGCAGGTCCTTGAGGAACACGCGCTTCGCGACTGGGTCTGGGCGGCGATCGAGGCCCTCGCCGAAGAGGAGCGCATCACGCTCGTCCTGCGCCACTTCACCCGATGCCGGACCTACGAGGCGATCGCCGCGATAACCGGTGTGCCGGTGGGCACCGTGCGCAGCCGCCTGAGCCGCGCGCGCCGGCGTCTCGCCGCGGACCTGACCGCCCGCGCCGGCGGCCGGCAGCGCGACCAGGGCCACTTGGAGGAATCGCGCGGGCACGAATGGAAGTCCTTCTACAACCGGCTGCACGACGCGCCCGAACCGCGAACCTACCGTGATCTTTACCGCAGCGACGTCGTCGTCCAGGACGTGAACGGAATCTGGCGCGGGCTCGACAGCTGGTCCGCGGAGGAGCGCCAGGCAATCGACATAGGTGTACGCGCCGACATCACCGGACTCGCAGCGGGCCGCGACCTCACGATTCTCGAGATCGACTTCCGCAACCCGCCCTGGGCTGCCGCGCACTGCCCGCCATCGAGCACGTTCGTGCACCGTCTCGACGGCGGCCGCTCGGCCAGCGTCGACATCTACTACCACGCTTCGTAGGGG
>DAITAE010000234.1:5940-7308 GCA_036824445.1 Streptosporangiaceae bacterium
CTCCGCCGTGCTCCCGGCGGACCGAGAGGCGGCAAGACGGCCGGCCGGTGAACCTTTGGCGCCGTTCAAACGTCCTGAAAGTAGGTGCCAGGCAGTCTGGGTGGCATCCCACGTCGGACACCAGCACTAACGGAGGGCAGTTGCCCTCGCGAACGCCGCCGACTGCCTGTGGTAACGCTGCGCGCCCTTGGGTCCCTTAGGGGGTATCCGTCCCGTTGCGGGAGTGACCGGGCAGCGCAATCTGCCGCACGATGCGGCCCGGCTTGGATACTCTCGCCACACCGGGGCTGAAGCTTGGACTCGGTGTAGTTCCCCGCTGTTGGAGGCCATCGTGGACCCTGGACGTGCCCGTCCGGGGCTCGGCTGCCGGTGGCACCTGTGCGGATGCCCTTGAGAAGAGCCGGATTACGGTCGGGGCTCGGCCAAGCGCACGAATCGGGGCAGATCCCCCGGATCTGGCGCACGTTCCCCCCCCGTAGCCGGGAACGGCAGGTTCGGGACTGCGCGGTTGCCGCATGGCCGAGCTTGCGGTTCCGGGCTCGGCCAAGGGCAATCGCACCGCTCACCTGTACCCGGCACGAGACGACGGAGATGATGACCCTCAGCAGGGGCTTCCGCGACGACGCAGGAACCCCCCAGCAAACGGCCACGCACGTGGCTGCGGCTGCGCTGATCGTCACCACGGTTCCCACCGCCATACGGGCGGGCACGGCCGCGCCAGCAAACGCCGCCTGCGCTTCCGCGTCGCCGTTGCCGATGAAGCACTTCAACGTCCCGCGAGCCGCAGACGGGCCAGCCGGGGCCCTCGCTAATATCGCGGCCAGGACTCTCGAAGCCGACGGCAAGCTCATGGAGATCCGCGGCCCGGCCAAGGGCCGGCCTCGGCCGAACGGGGGAGTGGGCGAAGGCATGGCGATCATGGCCGATGGGCCGGGGGCGGTCCTCGCCACCGCCGGACTCGTGACCAGGCTGAGCCGTCGCCGGACCGGTGCCCCTGACCGGCAGCGGCGGGCGCCGCCGGGCTGGAAATCTCAGGCAAGCGACAGAACTGGCTCCGTATAAAAGGACACGACCCCATATGCGCGCCGAGAACGCAAGCTGGCCATATAACGCTCCTGGCAGGGGCGATCCGGACTGGTCTGCCGACAACGGCTCTGCCGATGACGGCCGCCCAGACTGGACCGCAGGCGACGACAGCTGGCCGCCGAACGGCGCCTCCCCCGGCTGGCCATACGGCGAAGACCACCCCAGCTGGCCGGCCAGCGGCGGGCCGGACTGGACCGCGGGCGACGACAGCTGGCCGCCCAGCGGCGCCTCCCCCGGCTGGCCATACGGCGAAGACCACCCCAGCTGGCCAGCCAGCGGCGG
>DAITAE010000740.1:0-2079 GCA_036824445.1 Streptosporangiaceae bacterium
GCGAAGCCGCCGTAGGTGTCCACGATGATCTTCCGGCCGGTCACCCCGGCGTCGCCGACCGGCCCGCCGATGACGAACCGGCCGGTGGGGTTGACGTAGAAGTTGTCGCGCAGGTCCGCTGGGTCATACAGGCCGGCGGGGAGCACCTGGGTGGCCACGTGTTCCCACAGTGCGTCCGGAAGCTTGTCCTCGGCGCCCTCGGCGTGCTGGGCGGAGATGAGCAGCTTCTCCACCTGGACCGGCCGGCCGCCGGAGTCGTAACGGACGGTCACCTGGGTCTTGCCGTCGGGACGCAGGTAGGGCACCAGGCCCGTGGCGCGGACCTCGGTCAGCCTCCGGGCGAGCCGGTGCGCCAGCGTGATCGGCATGGGCATGAGCTCCGGGGTCTCGTTCGTCGCATAGCCGAACATCATCCCCTGGTCACCGGCGCCTACCTGGTCATAGGCATCGTCCTGGTGGCTGGTCCGCGTCTCCCGTGAGGCGTCGACGCCGCGCGCGATGTCGGGCGACTGCTTGTCCAGGGCCACGAGAACGCCGACCGCGTCGGCGTCGAACCCGAACTCGCCGCCCACGTAGCCGATGTCGCGCACACAGTCACGGGCGAGGCCCGCGTAGTCGAGCACGGCCTTGGTGGTCAGCTCACCGGCGATCACGATGAGGCCGGTCGTCAGCAGCGTCTCGACCGCCACCCGCGAGCCCGGGTCCTGCCCGAGCGCGGCGTCGAGGATGGTGTCGGAGATCTGGTCGGCCATCTTGTCCGGGTGGCCGCCGGTCACCGACTCCGAGGTGAAGACAAAGCCGTCCGCTTCCGGAGTGCTCATCGCCCAGTCCCTGCCTTGTTCCTGATCGGGGCCCTGTTCCCGTGATCTGGGGGGGCGGCGTCCTGGCCACCGGGCCGCTGCTCCCCGCGTACCTCGGCGGCCCCGGCCACCATGGCGCGCAGCTTAGCGCGCGCCACGTCGGCGGGCAGATGGCGCAGCCCGCAGTCGGGGTTGATGATCAGCCGCTCTACCGGGACGAAGTCCAGCGCCCGGCGGATGCGGGAGGCGACCAGGTCGGGCGACTCGACGCCGGCGGTCTTCACGTCGATGACACCGAGGCCCACCCGGCGATCCCACGCGTACTGCTGAAACAGCCGCAGATCATCGAGGCCCTTGCGGCCGAATTCGAGCACGAGCTGGTCGATGCGCGCGGCGAGGACGGCGGGGAACAGGAAGTCGTAATGCCCTTCCCACAGCGGCCTGGCGTAGCGGTTCCCATAGCACACGTGCAGGGCCCAGGTCGCATCCACGCCTGCGGTGACGATGTTGACCGCCTCGATCGCCAGCTCCGCCGCCTCGGGATAGCCGGCGAGGAACGGCTCATCGATCTGCAGCAGGTCTGCGCCGGCCGCTGCCAGCGTCCGCGCCTCCGCGTTGAGCCAGCCCGCGAGGGCGCGCACCAGGTCGCCGGGGTCGGTGTAGGCGCCGTTGCGGATCCGGCGCGAGAGCGAGAACGGGCCGGTGAAGGAGAACTTGATCGGCCACTGCGTCTGCTCACGCGTGAACGCGAAGTCCCCGGCCAGGCCCAGGCCGACTCCTCCGCCCGGTTCGGGCAGCGGCCGCGTGACCTCCGCGTCGTAGTAGTCGTAGTAGTCGGTCTTGGCCCGGTGCGGGATGTCGACGCCGGGGATGCGGGTGAGCAGGTAGTCGATGTCGTTGTCGCGGCGGAGCTCCCCGTCCGAGACGATGTCAAGCCCGGTGAGCTCCTGGTCCTTGAGCGCCGCCTTGATGGCCACCTCATGGATCTCGTTGAGGTGCTGGGCGCTGATCCGGCGCTGGTAGTAGTCGGTCTTGAGGCGCTCGAGCCACTCGGGGACCGGGTAGGAGCCGACGACCGTGGTGGGGAGCAGCCTGGTCATGGCGGTCAGTCCCGCACCTGTGCGGTGAGCGTCCTGACGTTCGACCCGGGCCGCGCGCCGAAGGGCGCTATCTGGACGTCGAACCCGCGCCGGTTGCCGGTGAGCTGGAGCAGCGGGCCGTTGACCCAGTTCACGACCGAGCCGTCGTACTTGCCCGGGCCGTAGAACCCGGCGTGGTA
>DAITAE010000235.1:0-7291 GCA_036824445.1 Streptosporangiaceae bacterium
ACCCGGGCCGCGGGCGCGTATACCCAGCACTTACAGTCAGTTGGCTCTCATTTTGGCCAACTGCCGAAGTGTAGCGGCGCATGGGCGGCGCACCAACAGGCTATGGCCTCCCGCGACCGATCGTGACATCCTCGCGACCAAAGCCGCGGCCTGGCCCTGCATGGGTCCGCCGGACATGCCTACTCGAATAGTGTGCCAGGCGCGGTGAAACCGGCCGGGCCCGGAGCTTCGGGCGGGGGAAGGCCCAGGTGTTCCCAGGCGGCGGGGGTGGCCACCCGGCCCCGGGGCGTGCGCGCCATCAGGCCGGCCCTGACCAGGAACGGCTCCGCGACCACCTCGACCGTCTCGGCTTCCTCCGCGACCGCGACCGCGAGCGTGGACAGCCCGACCGGCCCGCCGCCGAACCTGGTCACCAGGGCAGCGAGCACCCCCCGGTCGAGGCGGTCAAGCCCGTGCTCATCCACCTCGTACAGCTCAAGTGCGGCCCGGGCGGTGTCCCGGTTGACCACGCCGTCGGCGCGGACCTCGGCATAGTCGCGCACGCGGCGCAGCAGGCGGTTGGCGATCCGGGGGGTGCCGCGAGAGCGGCCCGCGATCTCCTCGGCGCCGTCGTCGCGGAGTGACACGCCAAGCAGCGATGCCGACCTCCGGATGATGATCTCCAGTTCGGCGGGCGCGTAGAAGTCCAGGTGAGCGGTGAACCCGAACCTGTCCCGCAGCGGGGGCGGCAGCAGCCCGGCCCGGGTGGTCGCCCCGACCAGCGTGAACGGCGCGATGTCGAGCGGGATCGCGGTCGCCCCGGGGCCCTTGCCGACCACCACGTCCACCCGGAAGTCCTCCATCGCCAGGTACAGCAACTCCTCGGCGGGGCGGGCGACCCGGTGGATCTCGTCGATGAACACCACCTCGCCCTCGCTCAGTGTGGACAGCACCGCAGCCAGGTCGCCGGCGCGCTCGATGGCCGGCCCGCTGGTGATGCGCAGCGGGGCGGCAAGCTCGGCCGCGATGATCATGGCGATGGTGGTCTTGCCAAGCCCGGGCGGGCCGGACAGCAGCACATGGTCGGGCGGGCTGCCCCGGCGCAGCGCACCGGCCAGCACGAGCGAGAGTTGCTCGCGCACCCGGGCCTGCCCGATGAAATCGTTCAGCCGCTTGGGGCGCAGCGTGCCCTCGATCACCCGCTCGTCGGCGCCGGCGAGCGGGGACACCAGGCGGTCCTCCGCTGCGGTCGGCGGGCCGGGCGGCTGGCCCGGCCCCAGGTCGCGGGGCGTGCTCATGCGCGGCTCAGCTTCCGCAGCGCGGCCCGCAGCATAGCCGCGACATCGGCCTCCCGCGGCGCGTCCCCGGCCGGGGCAGCGACGGCGGGGCCACCACCGGCGCCATCGGGGCCGCCCTCGGTGGCCTCCGCGGCGAGGTCTGCCTCGACGGCGGCGATGGCCTGCTCGGCATCGCGTGCCTGCCAGCCCAGGCCCACCAGGCCCGCCCGCACCTGCTCCCGCCACGGCGGCGGTGTGCCGATCCCGGCCGGCCTGGGGAGACCAGCCTGCTCCTGGCCCGCCCCCGTGCCGGGCGCGCCGAGGCGGCCGGCGAGTTCCAGGACGATCCGTTGCGCACCTTTCCTGCCGATACCCGGCACACCGGTGAGCGCGGCGACATCCTCGGCGGCGACGGCGCGCCGCAGCCCATCCGGTGAGAACACGGCCAGCATGGCGAGCGCCAGCCGGGGGCCGACCCCGCTGGCGGTCTGGAGCAGCTCGAACACGTCCCGTTCGTCGTCGGAGGCGAAGCCGTACAGCGTGAGCGCGTCCTCCCGCACCACCAGCGATGTGGCCACCCGTGACCGCTCCCCGGTGCGGAGCGTGGCCAGCGTGCCGGGCGTGCACTGCACCAGCAGCCCTACGCCGCCCACCTCGATGACGGCGCCGTCCGGAGTGAGCCCGCACACCGTGCCGTTCAGGTGAGAGATCACGCGAGCCCTCCCGGTGCCGTGGGCCGCCCAGGCGGGCCGGCCGGTGTCAGCGGGCGCGCGGCCGATGCGGCCACCGCGGCGCTCAGCCGGTCCCGGGTGCCGCCCCGCCACAGGTGGCAGATCGCGAGCGCCAGCGCGTCCGCGGTGTCGGCCGGGCGGGGCGGGCCATCCATCCGCAGCAGCCGCGTCACCATGGCTGTCACCTGGGCCTTGTCGGCCCGCCCGCTGCCGGTGACCGCCGCCTTCACCTCGCTGGGGGTGTAGCGGCCGACCGGCAGGCGGCGCCGGGCCGCGCACAGGATCGCCACCGCCCCCGCCTGCGCCGTGCCCATCACCGTCCGCACGTTGTGCTGGCTGAACACCCGCTCCACCGCTACCGAGTCGGGCCGGTACTCCGCCAGCCAGCGGTCGATGTTCTCCTCTAGGGCCAGCAGCCGCGCCGCGATGTCCGCGTTGGCCGGCGTCAGCAGGACACCGGCACCCACCAGCACGGGCGGGCGGCCGGGCATGCCGTCCACGACGCCCAGCCCGCACCGGGTCAGGCCAGGATCGACGCCCAGTACACGCACCGTGTCACCATCCCGGGTCACCATCCCCGGCCAACCACCGCAGACGAACACATATTCGGTGCGACACTACCGGGCCACCGTCCGCACGGCCGCGAGGCCGCCCGGCGTGTCGCGCCGGTGCACCCCGGCGCCGGCGGCCGCTGAATCCAGGGCCGACGGCGGTCAGCCCAGTTTCGCCATGATGTCGTCGGAGACCGAGTAGTTCGCGTACACGTCCTGCACGTCGTCGGAGTCCTCGAGCGCGTCGATCAGCCGGAACACCCGCTTGGCCTGCTCCTCGTCCAGCTCGATCTCGACCGTGGGCAGGAACGCCGCCTCGGCCGACTCGTACTCCAGGCCGACCTCGGTCACCGCGGTCCGCACCGCGAGCAGGTCGGTAGGCTCGCTGATCACCTCGAATGACTCACCAAGGTCGTTGACCTCCTCCGCGCCCGCGTCCAGCACGGCGATGAGCACGTCGTCCTCGCTGACCGTGGGGCCCTTGCTCACCAGCACCACGCCCTTGCGGTGGAACAGGTACGAGACCGAACCGGGGTCGGCCATGGACCCGCCGTTGCGGGTGAGCGCGGTCCGCACGTCGGCGGCGGCGCGGTTCCGGTTGTCGGTGAGGCACTCCACCAGAACCGCGACCCCGCCAGGGGCATAGCCCTCGTAGGTCACGTTCTCGTAGGTGGCCCCGCCACCTTCCAGGCCGGCGCCGCGGCGGATCGCGCGGTCGATGTTGTCATTGGGGACCGAGCTCTTCTTCGCCTTCTGGACCGCGTCGTACAGGGTGGGGTTGCCGGCCGGGTCGGGCCCCCCGGTGCGCGCCGCCACCTCGACGTTCTTGATCAGCTTGGCGAAAAGCTTGCCACGCCGGGCGTCCACGAGCGCCTTCTTGTGCTTGGTCGTCGCCCACTTCGAATGGCCACTCATGTCCGTTCCCTCACCATGTCAACAAAGAGCCGGTGGATCCGCGCATCACCCGTCAGCTCAGGGTGGAAGGAGGTGGCGAGCAGCGGCCCCTGCCGGACCGCGACGATCCTACCGGTGGCCGGTTCGGTCCCGAGGGTCTCCACCTGCTCGCCGGTCTGCTCCACCCAGGGAGCGCGGATGAACACCGCGCGGAACGGGCCGCGTTCCGGGCCGCCGGGGGGACCGGTGATCCCGGCGAGCGGGATGTCGCTTTCGAAGGAGTCCACCTGGCGGCCGAACGCGTTGCGCCGCACCGTCATGTCGATCCCGCCCACGGTCTCCTGGCCATCGATGCCATCCAGCAGGCGGTCCGCCAGCATGATCATCCCGGCGCAGGACCCGAATACCGGCAGGCCGGCGCCTACCCGCTTGCGCAGCGGGTCCATCAGGTCGAATATGACCGCCAGCTTCCACATCGTGGTGGATTCGCCGCCGGGGATCACCAGCCCGTCGACGTCGTCAAACTCGTCCGCCCGGCGCACGGTGACCGGCTTGGCACCGGCAGCCGACAGCGCCCGCGCGTGCTCGGCTATATCGCCCTGCAGGCCGAGCACGCCGACAACCGGACCCGATCCCACGAGCTACCTCCACTGAACGATGATCTGTCCCTGGCCGCGCCCGCGGCGCCTGTGCGGCGGCCCGGAACCCGACGTGATCATGGTTTCAACCACGCGCTACCCGGCGGGCATTCCCTTACTCCCCGCCGGCCGCCTCGTCAGGACCCGGTTCCTCGCCTGGGTCTGGTGCGGTTTCCTCCGGACCGGACCCGGCGCGGGCCGGGCCTGGTTCTTCCCGGAGGCCGAGGTGGCGCTCGATGGCGTCCAGCCGGGTGGCGATCGCGTCCAGCCGATCACTGATCGCGGCCAGCGGGCCCAGGATCCCTTCCAGCGACGTGGCGCCGGCGGGCCGCAGCCGCTCGGTGAACTCGACGTTCTCGGCGGCAGCCGGGATGATTTCGATCACCTTCTCCCGCACCACGGCCAGGTTGCCGCCCAGCTTGACGAGCACCTGGGCGGCCACCCCTTCGCCCTCTCTGATCAGGCCGAGCAGGATGTGCTCGGTCCCGATGTAGTTGTGGCTGAGCTGCAACGCCTCCCGCAGCGAGAGTTCGAGCACCTTCTTGGCCCGCGGGGTGAACGGGACGTGGCCCGACGGCGGCTGCTGTCCCCGGCCGACGATCTGGATGACTTGCTCGCGCACCGTGTCCTGGCTGATCTTCAGCTCCTGCAGCGCCCGCGCCGCCACGCTTTCGGGTTCCCGCATCAGCCCGAGCAGGAGATGCTCCGTACCGATGTAGTTGTGGTTGAGCTCTCTGGCCTCTTGCTGCGCGTTGACGACCGCCCGCCGTGCCCGCGCGGTGAACCGCTCGAACATCTCGCTCACTCCCCTCGGGGTGGGGCCGGCGGCGGTCCACGCAGGCTCGGGCGGGCGGGAGCCGCCGGGCTGGCTACCAGCCGCGGCCCGCGTAGTGCTGCTCGGCTGGCAGCGTGTCCAGGTTGATCCCGACCATGGGCTCCCCCAGCCCACGCGAGACCTTGGCTACGACGTCAGGATCATCGTGGAAGGTGGTGGCCTTGACGATCGCCGCCGCCCGGCGCGCCGGATCGCCGGACTTGAAGATCCCCGACCCGACGAACAGGCCTTCCGCGCCGAGCTGCATCATCATCGCGGCGTCGGCGGGAGTGGCGATTCCCCCGGCGGTGAACAGCACCACCGGTAGCTTGCCTGCCCCGGCGATCTCGGCGACCAGCTCGTAGGGCGCCTGGAGATCCTTGGCGGCGGCGTAGAGCTCGTCGGTGCGCAGCGCGCCCAGGCGGGCGATGTCGGCGGAGATCTGCCGCATGTGCCGGGTGGCCTCCACCACGTTGCCGGTGCCGGCCTCGCCCTTCGATCTGATCATGGCCGCGCCCTCGGCGATGCGGCGCAGCGCCTCCCCCAGGTTGGTCGCGCCGCACACGAACGGCACGGTAAAGCCCCACTTGTCCACGTGATGCGCCTCGTCGGCGGGCGTGAGAACCTCCGACTCGTCGATGTAGTCGACGCCGATCGCCTGTAGTACCTGTGCCTCGGCGAAGTGTCCGATCCGGCATTTGGCCATCACCGGGATGGAGACCGCGCCGATGATCTCCTCGATCATGTCCGGGTCGCTCATCCTGGCGACCCCGCCCTGGGCCCGGATGTCGGCGGGAACGCGCTCCAGCGCCATGACCGCGACCGCGCCCGCATCCTCGGCGATCTTCGCCTGCTCAGAGGTGACCACGTCCATGATCACCCCGCCCTTGAGCATGTCAGCCATGCCACGCTTGACGCGCGCGGTCCCGGTCGCGGCTGTGGCTGGGTTCCCGGCCGGGGTCCCGCTGGCGGCCATGGCAGTGTCCCCGGCACCGGCGGCGGCGTTGCTGACTGACACGATGAACCTCACTCGGTCGCTGCTGTGGCTCCTCCCATGGTAGGTGCTCCCGGCTCCACGCATCCGGCCCTGTGCCGCCGCACGGCCGCTCGCCCGGTCCGGGGCCACGGTCGCTCAGGCGACCTGCCCGTGCGGGCCGGCTGCGCCACCTCCGCTGGTGAAGTGGGGCATGTCGGCCCCACTGGCTTCCGCTCCCCCGACCACGATCGAATCGTCGATCTCGAAGAACTCCGGCAGCGGTGCGCCCCCCGCCAGCCGGAGCACGCGGACCAGCCAGCGGCGGCGCGCGGCGCGGGTGACAGCCACCGCGTCGTTGTAGAACCTGCGCGCCAGGAACACCTGATGGGCGGCGGCCTCCAGCTCCGCGAGCAGCTCATCGCCCCGGCCGAACTCGGCCAGGGCGGCGCGGAAACCGGGCTGGCCCAGCGCCGCCCGCAGCGCGCGGGTCAGGTCGCTCTCGGCGAGCTCGTTCGGCTCACCGGCAGCCCGCGCGTCGTGCGCCGCACCGGCGACCAGCAGGCTGGTCGCCGGATCAAGCAGCCCGCAGGCCGCGAGTTCCAGCGCCACCGAACTACGCCGTACCAGCGCCGCGTCAAGAGCGGCGCGGGCGGTCTCCACGCGCGCGTGCAGGCGGTCGATCCTGCCCGCGCGCCAGGACACGTAGACCCCGACCAGGATCGCGACGCAGATGGCGATGACGCTGACGGTCAGGGAGCTCATAGCACCACCTCCACCTTGCCGGCGGCGGGCACGACGGCCTGGTACACCTTGACCACGTCCCGCGCCACTACCGGCCAATCGTAGGCGCGCACCGCCTCGCTGGCGGCAGCCGACAGCCGTGCCCGCAGCGGTGGGTCATCCAGGAGGCGGCCCGCCGCCGCCGCCAGGGCGTCGGGGTCGCCGATGGTGAACAGCTCGCCGGCACGCCCACCGCGCAGCACCTGCCGGAACGCGTCCAGGTCGCTGGCGGCGATCGGCGCCCCCGCGGCCATCGCCTCGGCCAGCACGATGCCGAAGCTCTCGCCACCGGTGTTCGGCGCGCAGAACACATCCACCGAGTGGTAGACCCGGGCCTTGTCCTCCTCGCTCACCTGGCCCAGCAGCACCACCCGCGCCCGCAGCGGCGCGGGCACCCGGTCGATGACGTCGGCGGTGTCCCCCGGGCCCGCGATGAGCAGCCGCAGCCGCGGCCGCTCCCCGGCCATCACCTCGAACGTGCGGAGCAGGACGTCCAGGCCCTTGCGCGGCTCGTCCATCCGGCCCAGGAAGCCGAGCGCGCCGCCGGGGCCCGGCCACCCGGGGAGCGGGTTCGCTTTCTCGTACCTGCGCACCGTGACCCCGTTCGGGATGAGCACGGCGTCGCCGCCCATGTGCTCCACGAGCGTGGTG